>DATMEE010000024.1:0-3219 GCA_035557035.1 Phycisphaerae bacterium | reverse complement strand
CGCGAACGAAATCTCGGCCGTCAATCGGCTGCGTAAACGGTGAGCATTCAGACGGTCCTGCGATGGCCTGAAGCATCAACGCCACATCCTCGGCCGTTCGGGCCATCGGACCTGTCACCTGCAACGTGTCCCACACCCAGTCGGTAGGGTGAGTGGGCACCAATCCCACCGACGGGCGCAAGCCGGTGATGCCGCAGAATGCCGCCGGAATGCGCAGCGATCCGCCGAGGTCGGTGCCCTCTGCCAGCGCGATCATACCCGTCGCAAGCGCAGCGGCGCCTCCACCGGTCGACCCTCCGGCCGACTTCGTCGTGTCCCATGGATTCCGCGTGCGGCCGAACACTTCGTTGAAGGTGTTTGCGCCCGCCGCGAACTCCGGGCAATTCGTCTTGCCGAGAATCACGGCGCCCGCTTCGCGCAGGCGGCGGACGACCAGCGCATCCTCCTTGGGCACGTAGTCTGCGTAAATAGGCGATCCAAACGTTGTCCGGAGGCCCGCCACAGGTGTGACGTCCTTTATGCCGACAGTCAACCCGCACAGCGGACCAGGATCCTCACCTTTCTTGATCCGCCGATCGAGCTGCACGGCGTCTTCGAGCGCCTGAGGATTCAACGTGACGACGGCATTCAATGCAGGGTTGAGGGTTCTAACCCGCTCGAGGCACGCCTCTACCGATTCAGCAACAGTCACTTCCCTCGCGGCGATTCGCCTGCGCAGCTCAGTCGCCGACAGATCCGGGAGGCTCACGGCTTCCAGTCGCCCACAAAAGCCACGGCGCGGCAGAACGCGGCTTCGCCGCCTTTGAACTTCCACGGGAAGCACCCGAGGATGATCCGTTTATTCTGCAGCTCGGGAGCGGCGATGTCGCCTCCGAGGTTCTCGATATGCATGCAGTCTTTCGGGAAGAGCGCGTTGTGCGTGAGCTGGTACGCCGAGTCGGGGAACAACTTGTCTACCGCTTCCTTGCCGCCGAACTTGTCTTCGGCCTGTTTGCGGACGCGATCGCAGTGGCCGTGCGCACCTTTTCCGAGGAAGCGGCCGATCGGCAGGTTCATCGGATGATCGGTCGACACGCAGTCGACGCCCCAGATGCGGATCTCTTTCTCGAGAAGCCACGGCACCAGATCCGGATGGGCGCCGGGATGACGGTGAATGTACTTCTCTTCGTCCGCCTTGTCGCCGAACTGCGCGAATTTATGCCAGCCGGTATGCAGATACAACAAGTCGCCCTTCCGCACTTCGGCGCGATCTTCGATCATCTTCGGCGTGTAGAGATCCAGCTCGTCCATCGCGTCCGACAGGTTCACGATGACGCCAGGGCCGCAGAGCCACTCGACAGGAATCTCATCGATCGTGCGTCCGTTGGTGACGAAATGTCGCGGCGCGTCGAGGTGCGTGCCCATGTGGTTCGACGTCATGATGTACTGCGCATTGACGCCATGTTCCGCCTTGCGCTTGATGTACTTCACTTCGAAAGGCGGGTAGTACGGCCAGAAGGGAAACTGCTCGTTGAGGGGTTGGGAGAGATCGTAGATCTTCATGTGTCCTCTAGTGACTGGGGATCGGGGATTGGGGATTAGACCTGAACGCGCGAACACGCCTGACACGCGTCGCGGAACAAATCCCAAATCCCGAATCCCTAATCACGTTTCAAGCCCGCCCTTTCAAAGGCGCGCTCCAACGCGCGCCGGGTCAACACATTCGCCAATTGTCTGCGATAACGGGCCGATGCATGGATGTCGCTCGACGGATCGATGTCTCGCGTCGCCGCGGCGTCGGCCGCGGCGCGAATGGATTCGGCCGACGGAGGCTGGCCTGCCAGCGCTGTCGCCGCCTGCCTGGCCAGCATCGGCCGGTCGCCGACACTGAGCAGCGCAACGCGGGCCTGTGCGCAGCGGCCCTGGCCGTCAAGTTGAACGGCCGCGGCCACGCCGACCAGCGCGAAATCGCCGTGGCGCCTCGAAATTTCCTGGAAGGCAAAGCCGCTCCGTCCCGCCGGCGGCGGAATGCGAATCTCCGTCAAGAGCTCGCCAGGCCGGACGGCCGTGGAGAACAGTCCGACAAAGAAGTCGTCAGCAGGAACTTCGCGCGTTTCTGATTTGCTGCTGACCACCAGGGTCGCCTCCAGCGCCAGCATAACGGCCGGCAGCTCGGCCGCGGGATCGGCGTGCGCGAGGCTTCCTGCGATCGTGCCGCGATTCCGTATCGCAGGATGCGCGATGTGCGGCATCGTTTCGGCAATGAGGGGGACGTGCTGTGAGATCAGCGTGCTCCGCTCGACTGTGCGCTGACGGGTCATGCCGCCAATCCGCACATCTCCCGCAGCGTCGTTGATATAGCTGAGCTCGCGGATCTCGTTCAAATCCACCAGCACCGATGGCGTCGCCAGCCTGAAGTTCATCGCCGGAATGAGGCTCTGCCCGCCGGCGAGCGGCTTCGCATCACCGCCGTGCTCGGCGAGCAGCGAGAGCGCTTCGTCGAGCGATCGCGGGCGAAAGTATTCGAACGAAGCGGGTTTCACAGACGTGCCTTCAACTCTTTGTTCAATGCCTCCAGCGCCTGCTTCGTCATCATCTTCCCGACCGACTCGAGGAGGCGCTGCCCCACCGCGGCGATCTTGCCCCCGATCTGCACGTCGGATGTGTAAGTCATCACCGTGGTCGGCCCGGGCTGCTCTTCGAGGGCGATCGTTGCGGTGCCCTTCGTGAAGCCCACGCCGCCCTTGCCGTCGATCTGCATGGCAAACGTCTCGGGCGCGACCTTGTCCTTCAGCTCGACGTTGATCGCGAACTCCGCGGCGTTGACCGGGCCCACGTTCACCTTCATGACGCCTTGATAGCGATCCTCTCCGACCTTTGTCAGCGTCTTCGTGCCCGGCAGCGCCTTCGCCAGCACGTCCGGGTCCTGAAGGATTTCCCACACTCTGGCGCGAGGCCCTTCGAATGTAAACGTGCCGCTGAGAATCATGTTCTGGCTGCCTCAATAAGCTCGAATAACCGGTTTGGGCTCAACGGAATCTCGGTGATCTCCACGCCGGAACCGGCGAGTGCGTCTTCAACCGCCTGCGCAAACAGAGCGCCCGTTGGAATGCAGCCCGCCTCGCCGACGCCTTTCAGCCCAACCGGGTTGTAGGGTGATGGCGTTTCGCGGTGTGCCGTTTCGATCGGTGGCACGTCGGTCGCGGTGGGAATCAAGTAATCCATGAACGACGCGTTCAG
>DATMEE010000023.1:0-6781 GCA_035557035.1 Phycisphaerae bacterium | reverse complement strand
CGGCCGACTCACCGTACGCGCCGCGGACACGAGCATCAGGAGTTCTCATCTCGAAGCAGAGCGCGAAAGCCCATCTGCTCGAAGTGCCGGTCATGGGTGAGCGCCTCCTGGATTCCATGATGCTGCATCAGCAAATACGATGCGCAGTCCGTCAGACTCCAGGCCTTGTCGGTCCGCTCACCGTACACCGCCAGCGCCGCCTCGAATTGTTCCGGCGTTTGCGGCACGATCCGGGCCGTTGCTGGCTTCGCACGACTTCCCTTACGAAGTTGGTCAACAAGCGTTGTCGCTGCCCGCTTCAGGAAATCACCTCTCGCACTGAAGTCGTTAAGAAATTCCGCGAGCACCATTTCCGAAGTGATCACGTGAAACGGCCGAAGTGCGCGCCGGAGATGCTGGGCTCGCTCGTGCAGCTCGTCGCGCGGATTGAGCAGTGCCACGAAGAAGCCGGTGTCGCCGAAAACCGTGCGCACTCAATCCTCACGCGGATGGCCGTAGTGATAATGGTCGAAGTTCCGCGCCAAATCGCCCGGCAACTTTTCCCACTCCTGAGCCGGCACGCTCGCGGTGATTTTTGCCGCGTCGTCCCAAAGGCCCTCGGAATCGCCGACGGCCTCGCTGCCGTTTCGCCGGGCGGCGAATGCATCAACCGCTTCGCGCACGAGATCGGCCGGCGACACGCCGTTGGATTCGGCCAGTTCGTCAATCCTCCGCTTGAGGGCGTCGTCGAGTTGGATCGTGCTTTCAGCGGGCGCAGCCATGCCTTAAGTATATCGGATTCGACGATGCCTCGGCAACCGGGCGCCAGCCGCGACGGCCAAAGTCTGCCCAGCCTGCGGCGAAGTCTATTTCGATCTGGCGGCGATGCAGGGGCTGGAGGAGTTCGACCGAAAGCGGCGGCGAAAACGCTGCTCCGTGTGGGACGGTGGGGGGCGGCCCATCTCTTTTAGGATGGGTTCGCGCTGATTGAATTGCAATAAGGGAAATCTCCCGGAATGCACTTTTCTGGTTCAGTATCAAGCTCGCCGATCAGCATCCGCACTGCCTTCAAATCATCGCGACCCCAGCCCAAAGGGCTGGGCCACCCGGCCCCAATTAATTGTCCACCCCCTTGAAAAACCTGAATTCTTCTGAAATTCTCCTCGGTGACTGCGAATCGACCGATTGTGTCCTGTTGCTGTCATTATGAATCAGGAATGCTCCGCGCTCTGAGGGGGACTCCATCCGAAAGATGGTTGCGAGACTTCGTCCGCCGCCGAGCAACACTGCCAGATAAGGCTTGCTTCGCGTTCCGATCATCGTGACCCCAAGTCGAGTACGACCCGGGGCAACCCCCCATCGTGTCAGGTTGCTAATCGTCATGAAACAGGATTGCTCCGCGTTAGAGGGTTTCCCGCACCAACACACGAACTTGCTGGACATGTCGCGCCAAACAAAAGAGCCGGACGTGTCGGAGGCATTTCTTAATTTTCAATTCTCTTGGATTTTTTCACTTGAAATCGCACGACGGTCTTCGGTAGTATCGTGATTCGTGAGCGGCCGTTCGAAGCAGAACGATCTTTTTGTACCAGTGAAATCCGCTCACGAATTGTGTTCGGACATGATCCGCGCTGGATGACAGCACCGGACAGGGCCATGATTGAAGGAGGAATCCCATGTTGAGACGTACGACGATTCTCTCGTTCTTTTTACTATGCTCGGCGGAAACCGCCTTTTCACAGACCGCCGGAATGCTCAGCTTTCAAGGGCTGCTGAAGGACCTGAGCGGCGTGCCCATCAGCGGGTCGGTCACGCTTCAGTTCCGAATTTACACGGCGCAAAGCGACGGGACGCTGGTGGACATGGATGGCGATGGAGTTATTGAGAACACCGTCGGTCAGGACGTGAAGCAGGTCGTAGTCAACGCGACCAATGGGGTGGCATCGACGAAGTTCGGTCCGATTCACCCTAAGGCCTTTGACGGGACGGTCCGATGGTTGGAATTGACGGTCAATGGCTCGGCCATGCCAAGAATCGAAATGGCGACTGCACCCGCCACATCGGAACGTGTAAACGTTCCCGGAACTGGAACATCGGCGATCTATGTCGCTTCAAACGGCAAGGTAGGAATCGGAACAACAAATCCACAAGCGCCATTCCATCTGGAAGTACCCTCCGTGGTGCCGGGCACGGAGCCTTTTCGCATCTCCTCCACGACATCAGGAAGAGCCATACGGCTGCATCTGGATCAAGGCGGGGGTAGCACCACGATTAATTTTACCACCAACAATTTTGCCGGCCCTCCCTTTCTTGGAACATGGGACGTCGGGGTTGCAGATAATTTCAATAGTTCCGGACAGCCGGCTTTCTATATTGGCAGAGCCGCAACCGCGCAAGACCTGGCAATTTACCCGGACCGGACTACAGAACTCAGAAAGCTTCGAGTCATTGGCGGTCTCGGAGTGACCGACGATCCACTCTTTCGAGTCGACGGCAAAGCGGAGGTCAATGTTCTCAAGATAAACGGCGGCAGTGATTTGGCGGAACCATTCAACGTGGCACCGGAAACGAACTTGAGCATATTACCCGGCATGGTCGTGGTCATCGATCCTGATCGATCTGGGGAATTGAAACTGGCGCGCGAGTCGTACGACCGCAAAGTGGCGGGCATCATCAGCGGGGCGAATGGTTTGTCACCTGGCATGATCATGAAAGCCGAAGGCCAGCCACACGCTAATGGCGAACATCCGGTCGCACTGACCGGGCGTGTTTGGTGTTGGTGCGACGCCTCGCTAGGTACCGTCGAGCCTGGCGACCGGCTGACCACCTCTGCGACGGCCGGTCATGCCATGAAGGTGACGGACGAATCGCGCGCTGCCGGTGCCGTGATCGGGAAGGCCATGTCTCCACTGGCCCAGGGCAAGGGATTGGTTCTGGTACTCGTACAGCCGCAGTGAAATGAAATAAGGGATAATCGATGCCGATCTCGTTCGTCATGAGTTCGATATTCTTCAATTGGCTTGCCGGCGCTGTTGACTCAGTTGACCCGACGGTTCAAGCCGCACTCAATCCCAACGCCCGTGTGTTTGAAGTTTCCGCCCGCGCGGCGCCCCATATAACCGCGACGCTGATTCAGCTTCCGCCAACGGAAACTCCCAGACAAGACCCCTCGGCCTGTCAGAACTGTTCGCGTTTCCATCCGGCCGGGTACATCGCACCATACCCTCTCGACCTGGATACGGTCGCACCGTGGACAGCCACGACATTTGGCGAGGTGAGCGCGATTGAACTGGCCTCGAATGGGGCGGTCGCGTTACGAGTACATTTCGCGGAGGGGCTTGGTAGAGATGGACTCCAACTTCGAGTCTACGATCCACCCACCGGGGTAACTTTTGGTCCCTACAGCAATCCCATCTTAGACAGCGACGGCACGTGGTGGACGACAATCATTTTTGGAGACTCAATCGGCTTGGAGTTTGTTCGGTCAGGCGGACCTGGAGACGTAGCGCGGTTGCCGACGATTCAGTCAATCGCGTATTACTATCAAAATCCTCCTGCTGCCGATCCGCGAGGTTCGTGTGCGCACATCAATGTGACATGTGAATCCGATTGGGAATTAGAGGCAAATGCGGTAACAATGCTGTCGGTCGTGTTTCCAAGCAATGCCGTTGCGGGTTATTGCACAGGGGCGCTGCTTAATCGGTCTGCAGGTGACTTTGCCCCGCTGGTCATGACCGCGAATCACTGCGTCGGTGGCAACGGCGGGCAATCGACCGCAAATAGCACTGCCTTCGTTTGGGGCTTCGAAACCGCGCAATGTAACGGTGTTGCGCCAAGCCCGAATTCATTTCCGCGAAGCGATGGTTCGCTGCTCTTAAAGAGCTCTCCGGATAACGACTGGAATCTACTAGGACTCTATGAGCCACCCTTTGCGTTTTATTACCTCGGGTGGAACGCTGGAGCCTGGCCACCGGGTAATTCAGCCACTGGAATTCACCACCCGGGGGGTACCTACAAACGGATCGCGTTCGGACAATCTGCGGGAGGGTCAGCGTTGACCTTTTGTGATGCGAATGGCCAGAACTGTTTTGCGGCCAATGTGTGGAATGTACAGTTCTCTAGCGGGCATACTGAGCCTGGCTCATCTGGGTCGCCGATCATGGATAGTGGTCGCCTGGTTCGTGGTACATTAACCGGCGGGCCCGACGAATGCACGATTAGCCATTACGGCCGACTGCTAGAGGCGTTTCCGACTTTGCAGCCATACTTGTCTAATACCGCGTCGCCAATTTACGTTGAAGCCAGCTACAACGGTTTTGAAGTGGGCACGGCAGCACAACCATTCAACACAGTATTCGAAGCAAGCTTCTGTGTTACCGAGGGGGACACCATGCGCATTCAACCGGGCAGTTACCCGGCACCCCTCACAATTTGGCGGCCAATGACGTTGACCGTGGACGGGAGCGGCGTGGTGAATATTGGTCAGTAACAGGTCAATAGCTCAAGATTTCGAGATTTGTCGGAGGATCGGGAAGTCGGGAGTATTCGATTAGCTCTGCTGAGGAGTGAACGTAATCATGCCAAAAAGACAACGGCGAGTCGCATATTTGATCTACTTTCTCATGCTATCGACGGTCCACGCTCAACCGTACATCTTGGATTCTGCGAGCATCACAACGGGATCCTCCGTGTTGGAGGATAAGTCTATCCAGGTGGTCGGTCAGGCCGTGGCGGGGGCAGTCTCGAATGCCGAATACTCGCTCGAGGTTGGGCAGGTTTATGGTCTGCTCGCTGCGTTCAAGGGCGATTTCGATGATGACTTTGTGATCGGCACGGCCGACCTTTCTGTATTTGTGAACGTAGTTCTGGGTGTCGACGCCGATCCCCTGCGCGCCCGGGAAGCCGACATGAACGGCGACGGCGCTGTGAATAGCAACGATATCCAGCCCTTCGTCTCGGCAATGCTGGCGACTAATTGAGGTTTCAGGGATTCGGCCGCCGCTCAGAACGCAGATCGAGCGCCTGCTCAAGAATCTCGAAAGCCCGCTGCAACCGGCCGGCGTCCATGGAATTTCCCGTTACGACTAATCGCCGAGGCGCTGAATCATGCGCGTTGCGTTTCCGTCCGGCAGGGGCGCCGGACGCCACCTGTACCGTGTGCCACTGCTCTGCGAGCAGTGCAAGTGAGCAAAACCCGAACGGCCAGCGTGCATTGTACCCAGAAACGCTCGGATCCGGACGGGTTTGTAGAAACCTCGTCCGTCGGTTGGGACAACTGTTCGTATCAGGAGTCCGTCGCGTTCTAATCATCGTGACCCCAGGTCGAGTACGACCTGGGCCACCCTCCCCGGCCCGCCCAGATCGCCAAATCGGGGCTTGCGAGCTTATCCACGGGGCCTTAATCTGTGGGGCTCGCGAAAGGTGGCAGTGTCGGCCCTTCGCGAAGGTGGGCTGTGCCCGCTTAGGGTATGGCTCGACCACGAGCCGGGAATCGTGGCAGACAGATCGTGGCACGGCTTTTTCAAGCCGTGGGCGATTGCTCCCGGTTGACAACCGGTTGCACGCGTCACCGGTTAGAAACCGGTGCCACCTACAATGTCGAAAGAAAGGAGGGCTTATGGCCGCTGACGAAGCCGCCGGGCCCAAGACCGATCCATCCGGGGAAGGCTCCGCCCAGTCCGGCGGGGAAAAATCCACCAAGACCAAGGCGTTCGACCCGAGCAAAGGGCAGAAGCGCGGCAAGGGCGGCGATGCCGCGGGCGGGCGCGATCGCGGCGATGGCCAAGAGTCCCGCGGCGAAGGCCGCGGTCGCGGCAAGCCTGCCGAAGGCGCCGAAGGCGCTGCGGGAGGCGAAGGCGCCGCAGCCGGTCCAGCCGCCGGTCCCAGGAAAAAGTCGAAGGGTGACGCAGCCGAGGCATCCGGCCGGCGCCGGCAGCGCGGCAAGCCGATGCGCGGCAAGAGCAAGCGCCAGGTCGCGATCGCCGAGAAAGTTGACCGCAACAAAATCTATCCGCTCGATGAGGCCGTGAAGCTCGTCAAGACCGTGACGACCGGCACCAAGTTCGACCAGACGATCAACATCGTGCTGCACCTGGGCATCGACCCGAAGAACGCGGACCAGATGATCCGCGGGTCGGTTTCGCTGCCGCGGGGCATCGGCAAGACCAAGCGCGTGATCGCGTTCGTCGACGGCGACGAAGCCGAGCAGGCCAAAGCGGCCGGCGCGGTGGAAATCGGCGTCGATGATCTCATCAAAAAGGTGAACGACGGCTGGACGGATTTCGACGTCGCCATCGCACATCCGCGAACGATGGGCAAGGTGGGGCGTCTGGGCCGGGTGCTCGGTCCGCAGGGCAAGATGCCCAGCCCGAAGAACGGCACGGTGACGGCCGACATCGGCAATGCGGTGCGGGAGTTCGCGGCGGGCAAGATCGAATTTCGCAACGACGCGGGCGGCAACGTTCACGCCATCGTGGGCAAGTCGAGCTTCAAGGAGGACGATCTGAAGGAGAACATCAACTCCTTCATCGATCACATCCGCCGGATGAAGCCGTCCAGCAGCAAGGGTCATTACCTGAAGAAGGTGTGCGTGAGCGGAACCATGTCCCCGGGCATCATGCTCGAGGTGGTGCAGTAATACGAAAGCAAAAGATGCGAGAAGGGATTCTCGCGCCAGCATACAGGTGATATATGAGTCGAATGGTAAAGGAACTGATCACGAACGACATTCGCGAGCGATACGGCAAGATCGATAGCGCGATGGTGGTCAACATTCTCCCGCTGACCGGCAATCAGGCGAATG
>DATMEE010000022.1:0-4857 GCA_035557035.1 Phycisphaerae bacterium | reverse complement strand
CACGTTGATCGTATCCTTGAGGGCGAGAATCTCGCCCTTCACATCGACGGTGATCTTGCGCGACAGGTCGCCGCGGGCGACCGCCGTGGTCACTTCGGCGATGTTGCGAACCTGCCCGGTCAGGTTCGATGCCATTGAATTGACATTATCCGTCAGGTTCTTCCAGGTACCCGCGACGCCGGGCACTTCCGCCTGGCCGCCGAGCTTGCCTTCGGTGCCGACCTCGCGCGCCACGCGGCTGACTTCCGAGGCGAATGCGTTCAACTGGTCGACCATCGTGTGGATGGTGTTCTTGAGTTCGAGAATTTCGCCCTTCACGTCGACGGTGATCTTGCGCGAAAGGTCCCCGCGCGCAACCGCCGTGGTCACTTCGGCGATGTTCCGAACCTGCGCGGTCAGGTTCGTTCCCATCGCATTGACGCCCTCGGTAAGGTCCTTCCAGGTGCCGGCCACGCCGGGAACGATGGCCTGCCCGCCGAGCTTTCCTTCAGTTCCGACCTCGCGTGCCACGCGGCTGACTTCGGACGCAAACGAGTTGAGCTGATCGACCATCGTGTTGATGGTGTTCTTGAGTTCGAGAATTTCGCCCTTGACGTCGACAGTGATCTTGCGCGAAAGGTCCCCGCGGGCGACGGCCGTGGTCACGCCGGCGATGTTGCGAACCTGCGCCGTCAGATTGGATGCCATCGCGTTGACAGAGTCGGTGAGGTCCTTCCACGTTCCGGCCACGCCCGGCACGACTGCCTGGCCGCCGAGCTTGCCTTCGGTTCCCACTTCACGAGCGACACGGGTGACTTCCGCCGCAAACGAGCGCAACTGATCGACCATCGTATTGATGGCCTCTTTGAGCTGGAGAATCTCACCGCGAACGTCGACCGTGATCTTCTTCGAAAGGTCGCCGTTGGCCACGGCGATGGTGACTTCGGCGATGTTGCGCACCTGGGCGGTCAGCTTTCCGGCCATCAGATTCACCGACTCGGTCAGCTCCCACCAGACGCCGGATACGCCCTTGACCTGGGCCTGGCCGCCGAGCTTGCCTTCGGTGCCGACTTCGCGGGCGACGCGGGTCACTTCCGAGGTGAACACTGAGAGCTGATCGATCATGCGATTGACCAGCTTGGCCGAGCGAAGAAACTCGCCCTCGAGCGGTCGGCCATCGACTTCCAGCGCCATCGACTGGCTGAGGTCGCCCTTGGCCACGGCGCCGATCGCGCGGGTGACTTCGGTGGTCGGCCAGACGAGGTCGTCGATCAAGGTGTTGATGGCGACCGCCTCGCCGGCCCAGCCGCCGGAGACGCCGGGAAGCGACATGCGCTGCTTGAGCTTGCCTTCCTTGCCGACGACGCGGCAGACGCGCGTGGTTTCAGCGAGTCGGTGCTCGCTGAGGGTCATGATCTCGTTAAACGTGTCGGCGATCTTGCCTTCGATGCCGGTCATGTCGGTCGGCAGGCGTGCCGTGAAATTGCCACCGCGAAACGCGAGCATCGCGTCGAGCAGCATTTTATCGAAGGTTTCGCCATTTTCGTGCGCGCGGTGACGGGTCGGAAGGGCGGGTTCAACCACCGACCCCTCCGATCGGGACGTAGGGGCGTTCACAAGTGCTTCCTTTCTCAAAGAATAGAGAAAACCTGGGCGCAATGTAATTATCTTCGCACCGGTATCGGCTCGTTACAAGTGATTCACGGCAATCGCATTCGTATTACGATTTATTCAGGCGATTGTCAGGCGGCTGTAAGGCGACTGCGGCCTTGACAAATACCTCCCTGCGCCCCTTCGTTGACGCGCGCCGCTTGGAACATAGCGAAACGCGAACCGTGTGAATATCCTGATGGAAAATTCACACGGCTTGCATTTCAAGTCGAACGCTTGCCCGCCATCAATCGTCGGATGATTTTCCAGATTCGTCGCCGGTCTTCGCATCCGGCGCCGCGTTCACCACCGTCACCGGAGCGATCTGCTCCAGATCGGCCTTGATCTTCTCGGCTTCGCCGACGACCACGATCACAAGATGGTCCCGATCGATCAATGAACCGGAAGCCCGCAGCACGTCGGCCGACTGCGTGTTGCGGACGCCGGCGAGCAACTGTGTTAGATAATCCTTCGCCAGGTTCTGCGTCTCGATCAGCCAGAGGTCGCTGACGGTTCCCTCCGGTGTCTCCCGCTCGGCAGGAAAGGACCCCACGATGAAGCTGCGGGTATCGTCGAGCTCACCGCTCGTCGGCGGGCCGGCCTGCATCTTTTCCAGCTCCGTGAGGATGGTTTGAACGGTCTCCGCCGTGCTGGGCGTCTTGGTAAAAGTGCTCACCCGGAAATCCCCCGAGAATTGCTGCGCGCTGAAGCCGCCACGGGCGCCATAGGTCAGGCCCTTCTCGATGCGGATGGCCTTGTTGAGCCGGCTGTTGAAGCCGCCGCCGAGAATGTTGCCCAGCACCCGCGAGACGAAAAAGTCGGGGTCTTTTCGTGTGATGCTGCGGTGGCCCACTCGAATCTGGCTTTGGACCGAACCCGGGCGATCGACAATATAAATGTGGGTCGGCTGTTTCGCGGGAATCTCCGCCAGCGCCGGCGGCTGAAACGGTCGCTCGACCTTCCACGCGCCGAGATGCTTTTCGGCAATCGAAAAACCGCCGGCTTCGTCGATGTCGCCAGCCAGGTACAGCACGCAGTTCTCCGGCCGCAAATGCTCGCCCCACCAGGCCTTCATGCCGTCGACGGTGATTTTGCCGAGGTCCTCGATCTCGCCCGTGGTCGTTCGCGCGTAGGGATGTTCGCCGTACAGCCGGCGGCGAAACTCGCGGTCGGCCAAGTAATCCGGCGTTTTTGATGAGATCATCAGCCCGGCCTTTTCCTGGTTGAGCAAAACGTCGAACTCGTCCTTCGGGAAAATCGGATTCATCACCACGTCGGCGAGCAGTTCCGCGGCGAGGTCGGCCTGGGTCTTCAAAGACGATGCCGACACGGCCGCCGTATCCATGCCCGCCGATCCCGAAAGGCTCACGGCGTTGAATTCCAGCGTCTGGGCCAGCTCTTTTGATTCGCGCGTTTTCGTGCCCTTGGTGAGCATGTGCATTGCCATGACGGCGACACCCGGCGATGCCTCGGTCCACGCGCCGCTGCGCACGCCGAGCATCATCGACACCATCGGCACTTCATGATTGGGAACCACGACCACCTTCAGCCCATTTGCCAGCGTCTTCTCGGCGAAAGCCGGCAACGGAAAATCTTTCAGCGGATCACTGGTTGGCGGGGTCTCGGGAAAGCCTTCGGGGCGCTTCGCCGCCGCTTTCGGCCCGGTGCGCTTGGGCGGCGGATCGTCTTCGGCTTTCAGGCCCGGTGCATCGTCCGACTCCTTCTCGCCTTTTCCGAAGAGCGAGCCGATGACACCCATGGCGCTGGGTTCAATCGACACGCTCACCCTTTTTGCGTCGGTAAAGTAGGTCTTGGCCGCGCGATGCACGTCTTCGACCGTCACCGCGTCGATCTCCTCGAGCCGGCGGTTGATTCGCTCGGCGTCGCCGAACAGCACCGCGTATTTGCCGAGGAGGCCCGCCTTGCTCGCGGCCGTCAATGAACCGGCCACCGCTTCCCGCCGCTGCTGGTTCTTCATTTTTTCAAGCTCATCCGCCGTGATCGGCTCTTCTCGAAGCCGCTTGATATGTGAGCGAATGCTCTGCATCAACTGCTTTTTCTTGCCGAAGGGAAGCAGCACGCCGCCGGCGCCGGCGATGCCGTCCTTCTCCAGTCCAAACGCGCCGGCCAACGCCACCTGGGCGATCTTCTTCTCCTTGACCACGTCAAGATAAAGCCGACTGGACTCGCCGCCGCCCAGCACGCCCATGAGCATTTCGAGGGCGAGAAAGTCCCGATGCTGCTCGGGAACGGTGCGAAAAGCGACGCCGACAATCGGCAACGGTCCCTTGTCTTCTGCAAGCGTTATCAGCCGCGGCTTCTTCTGCGTCACCGGCGGGACGGCGGGACTCGGCGGCTGCGGGCAGCGGGGAATCCACTCGAAATACCGTTTCACCAGTTTTTGGGCGTCGGCGTTTTTCACGGCGCCGACGATCACCAGCGTCGCGTTATTGGGGACGTAGTATTTGTCCCAGAATTCCTGCAGCTCCTGCGTGCGGGCGGAGCGAAGATGCGCGATCTGGCCGCCCGGCGTCCAGCCGTAAGGGTGATCGCCGTACAACTCGGCCAGCAGCTTTTCGGGCACCCGTCCATAGGGGCGATTGTGTCCCTGGCGCAGCTCTTCCTCGACCACCTTCCGCTCGGTGTCGAAGCCCTTGCGGTCGATCTTCAAAAACGCGAGGCGCTCCGATTCGAGCCAGAGCACCATTTCGAGCTGATTGCTCGGGACTTCCTGCACGTACACGGTCTGGTCGAAGGCGGTGTAGGCGTTGCAGCTTCCGCCGACGCGGCGCAGGTTGTCGAAATGGGCCGTCTCGTTGGTGCGGTCGGTGCCGCGGAACATCATGTGCTCGAACATGTGGGCGAAGCCCTGCCGCTTCGGGTTCTCGTTCCGCGCCCCGACGTGGTACCAAACCTGCACCGCGACGATGGGGCTGGAGAAGTCCTCCAGGGTGATGACCTTCATGCCGTTGCCCAGCTCGATCTGCTCGAAGGGATAGCGGCGCTCTGCGGCCACAATCGAGATCGGCAGAAGGAAAACGACGAGGGCGGCTTTTAAGCAGTGTTTCATGATGCGATTCCCCAATGAGTTCCCGGCCCGTTGTCCAGAGGCCTGAGGTTGAGATACCAAATACGGATATTCGCAGGCAGGAGAGTTTAGCGGCCGGGGGAGAATCAGCCCATTCGGCCCGCGCGCGATGGCATCGAGTGCCTATTTTCTGAACTCGA
>DATMEE010000021.1:0-8705 GCA_035557035.1 Phycisphaerae bacterium | reverse complement strand
GACCTCGATGGCCTTGCGCAAACGAATGGGCGAGCCGCTGCCGGTGGGCGAGAGATCGCCGTCCACGACGGTGCGCACGTCGGCGACGGTCACGTTCTCGCCATCCAGGGCGAAATCGCGGTTGGGGTTGATGTTGATGGCGTGATAGTCGGTCTTGTTCGCGCCGCTGGCGGCGTTGCGCATGACGCTGACGGCCTGGTCGACGATCAGACGATACGACACGCCGGTCTTGCTCAGCGTGTGCGGACCCGCAAAGCCGACGTTCGCGCCGGTGAGTCTTTGGATGACATCAGGCGGGGCGAGTTCGAGTCTCGTTTTCGCGACGCGATTCAGTTTGTTCTCGTTGACGTCGTGATCGCCGCGCACGAGGACGACGAAGATCGAGCGCTCGTTCGCCCCCTTCGCCGGGTCCTTCGGACCTGGGCTAAACGGGACACTCGCGTAGATTAATGTTTTGATCATTTGCGAAGGCGTGGTCTTCAGGAATGCCGTCACCTCGTCGATCGTGCGCTGACTGGGCGTGTGCATTTCCTCGATTGACTTCATTTCGCCCGACGGCGCCGGCAATGGCGCGGCTACGGCCCGCTCGGTGTTCGCCGCGTAATCTCCATTTTCGCTGAGTGCGACCATGTCCTCGCCGGCGTCGGTCAACACCATGAACTCGTGCGACGCGTCGCCGCCGATCGGGCCGCTCTCGGCCTCCACCGCGACGTATGGCAATCCGCAGCGCGAGAAAATGCGGCAATAGCCTTCGTACATTTTGCGATAGCCTTCGTCGAGGCTTTCGACCGTGTCGTGAAAGCTGTAGGCGTCCTTCATCAGGAATTCTCGCGTGCGCAAGACGCCCGACTTGGGCCGCGCCTCGCCGCGGAACTTCACCTGAATCTGGTAAAGGTTGATGGGCAGTTGCTTGTAGCTGCCTAGGTATGCGCGGGCGATCTCGGTAATGACTTCCTCGTGCGTCGGGCCCAGCACCGTCTGCGTCCGCCAGTCGCCTTCCGCACCCGCCAAGCGCAGGAGCACGTCACCCATGGCGCCGACGCGACCGGTCTCGTGCCACAGCTCGATGGGGTGCAGCACGGGCATGTGCAGCTCGATGGCGCCGGCGCGGTTCATCTCTTCGCGGACGATCTTTTCGACCTTGCGCAGGCTGCGATAGCCCAGCGGCAGATAGCTATAAATGCCTGCGGCAAGCTGGCGAATCATCCCCGTGCGCAGCATGAGCTGGTGCGACGAGGCGGTCGCGTCCTTCGGGGTTTCCTTGGACGTCACGATGAAAAAGTTTGACCAGCGCATCGCGAGATAATAAACAGAGCCGCGCCTGTAAGGAAGCGGTGAGTGTTTCTTTTGCGATCAAAGAACAGAGCCGCCGGAAGATTTTTCCAACTTGACAATTCCGCCGCTCCTTCGGAGCGGACTGACGTCAGGGCAACGTATCCACGGGTTTCGCTTCGCTGCACCCGTGGCTACAGCCCGTCGCCCTGTCAGCGCGAAAAGGAAACCAATCTAGCAGTATTGAAACGGTGGTTCTTATGGGCTTTTGCACGGTTTTGACCGACATTCGGGATTTGATCTGCCGGGCTGCGCGTAGGCGTGAGTTTACATGAACCAAACAGCCATTCGTTGTTCGGCGAGTGAATTAGCTGAACGTGCCCCCCCCTGCGTCCGATGATCGGAGCGCCGCAGGGCGCGCCGCCGATCGCCGCCGCTGAAGAGGTACTGACATGGTCCGTGATCCACTCGAACGACGACGCGATCCCCGAACGCAGGCTTATCTGCCGATCATGCTTCGCGTCGATGAGGCCGACGAAAACACGCCGGCGCATCTCATCGACCTTTCGACGGGCGGAGCGGCGCTGCTCACCACCGCTTACAACGCACCCGCGATGGGCCAGCGGGTGGACCTGCGGTTTGAAACGCAGGGAAACAACGAAGACGGCGAACCGCCCGAGCTGCGCCACGAAACCGGCGTGGTGATGAACATCGCCTCGCCGGAAAACGGCGTGTCGCGCATCGGCGTGCGGTTCCTCTCGCGCCACGGGTTTGCGTCGGATTGCCGGCGGCCCGGAGACGTGCTGATCGATCATCGCCGTCAGATGCCGGCGGAGACGATTACGCATCGGTGGAATACGGCGCGGAATTTCGGCTTCTTCGCGAAGAACCGCCAGGCGACGACGACGAGCGCGGTCTGAATTCACAAAGCCGCATTCACAGCGTTCGTTTAGCCCAGGTCCGAAGGACCCGGGAGCGGGCACTTGGTCGCTGTTGACAGTTCCAGGCTTCGGCCGAAGCGTGGCTCACCGATCAAGCGATTTTCACGCATCGCGATTTTCCATCGCACAGAAGTCGTTCCGCGCTCGCCCTGCCGCTTTGCGGCGGGCTCAACGGGTTGTCATGGCCGCCTTCAATATCTAGGATACGTCCTCCAAATTGCAAGCACCGTGGAGGATGCCATGACGAGCAAGCAGGACCTGCTGAATAATCCGATCGAGCACATCGACATCACTTCGTTCGACGCGCGGCCGATGGTTCACGCCATGGCGAAAATGGCGTTCAGCGCCCGCGACATGGCCCGCGCCGCCGAGATATACGAGAAGATGCTGCGCGACCGCGACTGCGCCGTGATTCTCTGCCTGGCTGGCTCGCTGATCAGCGCGGGGTTGAAGAAGACCATCGTCGATCTGCTGCGGAACAACATGGTCGACGCCATCGTCAGCACCGGGGCCAACATCGTCGATCAGGATTTCTTCGAGGCCCTCGGCTTCCGCCATTACATCGCCCCCGAGCTTTACAAGGCCGGGCTGCACGACAGCGAGCTGCGCGAGATGCACATCGACCGCATCTATGACACGTTCATCGATGAGGACGATCTGCGCATCTGCGACGAGACCTGCCTGAAGATCGCCGAGCGGCTGGACAATCGGCCGTACTCCTCGCGCGAGTTCATCTATGAACTGGGACGCTACGCGAAGGAACAGGGCGGCAACACCGAATCGATCGTGCAGACCGCGTTCGAGAAGCGCGTGCCCATTTTTGCGCCGGCCTTTAACGACTGCTCCGCGGGGCTGGGGCTGGTCGAGTACATTCGCACGCGGATCGGCTCGCCGCGGATGACCATCGACTCGATGCAGGATTTTTACGAACTGACGCAGATCAAGATCAAGAACCCGGTCACCGGGCTGTTCATGATCGGCGGCGGCGTGCCCAAGAACTTCACGCAGGACATCGTGGTGGCGGCCGACATCCTGGGGGCCGATCCGGAAATGCACAAATACGCGGTGCAGATCACCATCGCCGATGTCCGCGACGGGGCACTGTCGAGTTCGACGCTCAAGGAGGCGTCGAGCTGGGGCAAGGTAGACACCGCCTACGAGCAGATGGTGTTCAGCGAAGCGACGATCGCGTTCCCGATCATCGCGTCGGCAGCCTATCACGGGCGCGGTTGGGAAGGCCGGAAGGACCGGCGGTTTTGCACGATGCTGGACGAGGCGATGTCGCCGGCGACCGCGGCGGTTTAATCAGGACCCGCCACGGCAGTGGCGGGCTTCGCGCTTTTCGACGCTTGTCGCATTCTAAAAAGGCACCCGGACTTCCGTCCGGGGTTCTGAAGCAGCCCCTCACTCGAAGCCCTGCAATCCCCCTTCCTGAACGAAGGGGTTAAACCGTTTCTCCCTTCCGATCGTCGTGGCCGGGCCGTGACCTGAATGCACGACCGTCTCGTCGGGCAGCGTAAAAAGTTTTTCGCGGATATTTCTGAGCAGCTCGGTTTCATCGCTGTGATGAAAATCCATCCGGCCGATGGAGCCTTGAAACAGCGCGTCGCCGACGATGACCACGCCTGCTTGCGCGCAGTAAAGGCTGCGGCTGCCGGGGGCGTGGCCTGAAGTGTCAAGGACCCGCCACCTCGTTCCACCCAATTCAAGGTCACTCTCGGCGGGCAGATCGATTGTCTCGAATTCACCGACCGACAGGGCCATACCGTAGGTCCCGGAGAGGTTTTCGTTCGGATCGGTCAGGGCCCGCTTTGCTTCGGCCGCGATATGAATCGGCAGCGCGGGAAATGCCTTCATGATCTCCGGCACGCCGGCGATGTGATCGAGATGGCCGTGAGTAAGAATGAGCGCGGCCGGCGAGAGCCGATGCTTTTCGATGTGCGCGATGATCTTTTGCGGCGCGGGGGGAAAGCCGGGATCGATGATCCAGCACGGGCCGCCCTCCTGCCGCCAGACAATGTACGCATTTTCGCCGAACTGGTTATCGACGACGGTCGCGAGATGGATCGGAGTGGTTGCCACGGAGATCATACCTCAACAATCATGAGTGGGGTGATCCGAAGCCAAGTTCGTTTGGCCGCGGCACGTTCGTGCGCCGATGAGCATCGAAATCCCGGATTCAGACGAATTCAATCTGCAAGCATTTCTTTTATTCATTGGTTTTTGCGCGCTCGCCGGGGCCCTGCCGGGCCGCGGCTAAACACGTCGGCGCCATTCAGTCGATTTCAACGTAGCCGATCAATCGATCGCCGTCGACAATGACGATCGCTCCCTGGCGAACAAACATGCCGCCAAATCGCTCGAGCGGCTCCGTGCGCAAATGGCCGTCCCTGGTGAGCTGGCGCGGCTTTCCGTCGATGATCGAAAAACATCTGATTTGATAGGTTTTTCCACGGGCCGTTTTGTTCGACCCATTCGTGCTTGTCGCAGCGCTCGGCTCGGCCGCGATCGTGAGAATTGAGTCGCGCGTCATCACGGGCGGCTGCGCACGCGGGGCTGCCGGCAGCGCGGCGGACCTGATGCGCCTCCCATCCGCGCCACGATACACGCTCATTTTATCTCGAGACACGACCACGAACCGACCTGCCGCTTCGGCGGTCCACAACGTGTCATTGGCCGACTCGATCACCGCCGGCGTTCTCCATAGCTCCTCGCCCGTGGTCGAATCAAACATGGCGACGGATTTTCCATCGTCGCTGACGCTGAAGCGGTCGCGGCACTGCAGGAGCGTGGAGGCAAGAGCGTGGCCTTGAATTTTCCTGGTCCAGAGGTTTTCATCCCTCGCAGGATCGAGCCCGTACATCCGCCCGGCCGTGACGATCAGCAGGTTGCCTCGGGGGGCCGCACGCACTTCTCGGATACCGTCGCCAGGCCTCGCAGGAATCTCGCGCCGCACGGCGCCGGTCGCTCGATCCAGCACATGAATGGCCCAGAATGCGCCGTTTCGAACGCCAAGGTAAACACGGGAATCGTCAGCGGTAAGCTCGCGGACCGCGCCCTGTTTAATCCGCTGTTGCCATCGAGGCTGGTTGGATTTGCCGGTCAGGCAGATGATATTTCCGCGATCTGATGCCGCGAAGATCGCCTGCCCGTTGTATACGTGGTGCGTCCACGTCTCAAATTGCTCCGGGTCACTGGCCGGGTCATCGGCGGTGCTCAGCGTGAAATCCAGCCGCGCCTCGCCACTTTCGCGGCTCAGCGCGAAGATGCGATCCGCTCCGGCGAAATAGAATCGCCGGGCGTCCGACCCGAGCCACGCGGGCTGCTGGCCGCAGTGGAAGCCTTGCGGCCAGAGACTGCGGCCGGTTTTCGGGTCGATCCGCTCAATTCGGCCATCGGAATATGTCAGGAGTGCGTCATCCGCGCCGTTCTGGCCAACGGCCGACTGGGATTGAAGTACCGCGACGTGATCGGGGAAGAGCCGCGCGTAGTCGAGCTTGAACGCGCGGGTCGGACCGGCCGGGGGCTGCGCCGGAGCACCCCCGATGTAGAACAGACAGGCCATCGCAAGCGTTACGCCGCCCAAAGTTCTAGTGAAAGGATGTTTCGCCGGCTGCATCAGCTCTCATGGTTTTTGTCTTCGTCTTCGTCGTCGTCCTCCTCGGCCGAAGTTTCATCGTCAAATTTCCCTTCGCGGCGAGCCTGAAGCCAGTTGACGAGCCCTTTGACAGAGGAGCGGGCCATGTCGTCGTCACCGGTACGCGTGGCGGCGCTCTTGGTCACCATTTGAATTTGGTCCAGCGTCTGCCCGCCAGCGCTGAGGGTGTAGAGTACGACCGCGTACGAATTGGACCCAATGAGGCCGCCAAGGCCGCCGGCCTCGTAATACCACAACACCTTCGCGGCGATCTCGAGATCGGGATCGCCCTTTCGCCGAAACATCGCCCCGGAGACGCTGGTAAGTTGCCGCCTCAGCTCGATCGGGAGGGCCCGGATAAAGGTTCGCGAAACAAGCGGCTCGACGTCGCTGTCCGGCTCTTTCACGGTCACCCCGCGAAATTCCTTGTAGGTCGTGCGCGACCCACGCGGGAGGGTCATTCCTTTTGTCCGGGCGCCGCGCGCCTCCTTGAACACGCGCTTGGCGGCGAACTCGCAGCCGGTGCTGAGGAAGAAGCAGGTGAGGGCCGCGCACAGAAAGGAGTTTCGAATCACGGGCATTGCACAATCCTTTAAAGAGAGCAAAGACGAATAGGCGCCTGATCCGTAGTTTGATGGCCATTATAGCGTCAGTCAGATTTGGGGGGATGAGGGTAATCCGCCGGTGTTCAATTCGTCCTCTTCAATGGACTTGATTCTTTCAAAATGCGATCTGACCCGCGCCGCCAGCACACCGGCTTCCAGCAGCCGATCGGCTCGAAAGATCAGCGGAAGCGGCTGTTTCTCCTGAAACAAAAACCTCGACAACAGTGATATTGACCACGCGGGGTTTTCCGTCCGTGAATTTCCGGTCGACTGATAGCTACCCAGGTCATTCGCCGTTTTGCACCAGGTTTCGATCACCTCATCGAGCCGCTGAATTTGCACCGCCTCACCGGCGACGATCGATCCGGAGCGAACATAAAACGGCCTAACGCACAGCTTCTTCGCGCTGCGGCTTCTTCGCGAGCCGCGCTCGATCACGAGCCAGGCCGACTTCCGAACGTCACACAGGTGCGCATATTCCGGCCGCGCGGCCAGCTCTTCTGCGCTCTCGAGGCTCTTGCGGATCGTCGCCGCCTTTTCGAATTCCAAGGCGCCCGCCGCGTGCCGCATGCGCTCCCGCGCTCGCTCAAACGGACTCTCGCGAGAGCCGAGCGTGAAATCCAGGGCGGCGCGCATCATGGATCGATACGCATCCATCGCGATGGTCCCATCGCAGGGCGCTGGGCATTTGCCCATGTCGTAATAGGCGCATCGCTCGCCGAGGGGCGCTTTTTCAAGGACGTGAAAATAGCGGCAGAGATCGAACGCGTCCTCCAACATGTGAATCCATTCGTCCGCGTCCTTCGAAGTTGCCATGGGACCCACATGTGTCGCCGCGTCGTCGCGAAGCTTGTCCGTCGCCGTAAATCGAGGGAATGCCGCGGCTGAGTCGACCCGAATGAACCAGGCGGGGCCGAAGCCGATCATTTCGCGATACGCCCTCGGATACAACTCGCGCGCCGCGCAATAGTGAAGCCACGTCGTCTCGAAAGAACTGAACGTCTCGATCCAGTGCAATCTGCGCGACACTGCGGAGAGGTCGGCGCGTTTCGTGCGTTCGTCACGCTCCGACGCGGCCAATCGATACGACACCGCCCGCCGCATGTTTTCCGCATGGGCCAGCAGAATCGGCTGATCGCGCTCGTCGGTCAGCAGATAGACCCCTGCGAACGCCGGAACCGCGCGCAAAGACTCTGTTTGGCCGGGAACGATGTCAATGGAATGAGAAAATGGCGGGATCACTTCCCACGCGGCCGCACCCGAAATAGATCGTAGTGCAGCAAACCCCTTCGCAGCAGCATCGCCAATACGCCCATGAAGCCGATGCGGCCGCGAAAGCCCTTCGTCGAGTGCCAGCCGCGCGACTTGATTTCCGCGAGGCCGTCGTCGATGGACTTGGCCACCGGTAGCGAGGCGTCCTCGTGGCGCACGAGTTCAAAATCATGCTCGCGAAAGGCGTTTTTGTAATCCGCCGCCGACCAGAGATGCACGTTGGAGTTGAATTGCGAGGGCAGTTTGTTAAGCGCCTCGACCGGCCAGAAGAGCCATTTCTTCGACGTCGTGATATCGCCCAGGCACAGCGACCCGCCGAGCTTGAGCACGCGGCGGCACTCGGCGATAAAGCGGTCCTTGTTCGGATAGTGCAGCGCCGATTCAAGATTGAATACCACGTCGACGCTGCCTGTCTCGAGCGGCAGATGGTGGGCATCGCCCTGCAGGAAGATCGGACGCTCGGGCTTGCCGCGAAATCGCTCGTTGGCGGCATGGACGCTGGAGCCGAGATACTCGACGCCGATCAACCGCGCCGGTCGATGATGTTGAAATATCCACCCGGCCGGGCCACCGATGCCGCTGCCGACGTCCAGCACCGTCGCGGTGGGTCCGATCGGCGTATCGCCCAAGAGCTGCCAGACCAGCGACTTCTGATGCTCGTCGAAGGTCTCGGCACCGTCGGCGCGGGCATAGCCGCAGTTGTAGCCGAGCAAGCCGTAGGCCTGAGTCAGCTCCCAGTTCGGGCGGTAGTGCGCTTCCATGGTGCGTTGGGACATGCGGCGGATTATATTCCGAGGCCGACGTGCAAGCGAGCGTACCGTTCGCCGTCTCGGCAAATGGAATTTGGCGACGACGCACCTTGGTTCTCGCAGAGGCGCGGAGATCGCAGAGATTAATTCAGGATTTCCGGAGCGAAGTAGTGCCCCCGCCCGATCTTTCAGTCCAGCTCGCTCACGTTCGCCTCAAGAACCCGGTCAT
>DATMEE010000020.1:0-5984 GCA_035557035.1 Phycisphaerae bacterium | reverse complement strand
CAACCCAAGGGCGTGCTCCACACCACCGGCGGTTACGCGGTTTGGGTGTCGATGACGCACGAATACACTTTCGACTACCAGCCCCGTCCCGATGGCAGCCCGCCGGTCTATTGGTGTGCGGCCGATATCGGTTGGGTCACGGGGCATAGCTACGTCGTGTACGGGCCGCTGCAGAACGGCATCACCAACGTGATGTACGAGGGGGCTCCGAATTTTCCGGACTGGGGGCGCTTCTGGGCCGTGTGCCAGCGGCATGGCGTGACCAAGTTTTACACGGCGCCGACGGCCATCCGCGCGTTCATGCGTCAGGGGGAGGCGTGGCCCGAGAAATACGATCTATCTAAATTGAAGCTGCTCGGCACGGTAGGGGAGCCGATCAACCCGGCGGCATGGGACTGGTACGACCAGACGATCGGCGGCGGGCGGTGCCCGATAGTTGACACTTGGTGGCAGACGGAGACGGGGGGGATTCTGATCTCGCCGCTTCCCGGGGCCACTCCGACCAAACCGGGATCGGCGACGCGGCCGTTTTTCGGCATCGACGCGGCCATTTTGGACAAGAGCGGCCAGTCCGTTCCACCGAACGAGCAGGGCTTTCTGGTGATTCGCAAGCCGTGGCCCGGCATGCTGCGCGGCATCTACGGCGACGAGGCGCGATTCCGCAAGCAGTACTGGTCGGAGATTCCGGGGTGCTATTTCACCGGCGACGGGGCCAAGCAGGACGAGGACGGCTATTTCTGGATCATCGGCCGCGTCGACGACGTGATCAAGGTGTCGGGCCATCGGCTTGGCACGGCCGAAGTGGAATCGTCGCTCGTTTCGCATGCGAAGGTGGCGGAGGCCGCGGTGATCGGATTTCCCGATGAAATCACAGGCGAGGCGATCGCTGCGTTTGTGACGTTGCGCGGCACGGAGAAGCCGACGGACGCACTGAAAGACGAGCTGCGTCAACACGTCACCCGGACGCTCGGCGCCATCGGCCGCCCAAAAGAAATTCGCTTCACCGATGCGCTTCCGAAGACGCGGAGCGGGAAAATCATGCGGCGGCTGCTTCGCGAGCTGGCCACCAAGGGGAGCGTCGAAGGCGACGTGACCACGCTCGAGGATTTGTCGACGATTGCAAAGCTGCGTGACGACGAGGGTTGAGCGGTTTGTAAATCATTTGAATTTCGGCTATGATGGTATCCACAGGTGACGGAAGTTTTGAATGCCCGCGGCATGAAACCGAGTTGCCGGCTCGGCCGATCGTTTTCTTGGTCGTCCAGTAATGTCGCATCGAGGCGATGAGGGTTCGCGAGAAAGTGGGGCGGCCGTTGGCGCGGTGGTGCTCCTGGTTGGAGAGAGGGACTCGGACCCGACCCAATCGCGCAAACGCAAGTCGCAACTGAACCAGACAGCCCATGAAAGAAGGATGACGCTCATGGCCATGGAATCAACCTGCAAGCTTCAGGTCGGTCGAGACCGCTTCGAAGGTCAGGTCCGCATGGAGGCGGATCACATCGACTTTGCCGGCGCGACCAAGTATCGCTTTCGCATCGCGGAGTTGACCAATCCGCGGCAGAGCGCGGAAACGGTTCAGTTCAACTTTCACGGCAACCCGGTTTCGATGAAGCTCAGTTCGCTTCGCGTGGCTGAACAATGGATCCAGTGCATGCTCCATCCGCGTTCGCTGGCGGACAAAATGGGCGTCGCTTCGGGTCACGTGGTTCGGGTCTTGAATCTCGACGATGGCGAGCTGAACACCTCGCTTGCGGCGAAGAAGATTCGACTTCTGGATAACGGCGACGGCTGCTGCAACGTCGTCATGCTGGGGGTCGATCGGCCGGCCGAGCTTCGGCAGCTTGGCGGTCTCGTCGAAGATCTTCATGCCGATGGGGCGATCTGGGTCATCCTTCCGAAGAGCGCTCGAAACATCAGCAAGGCGAATGTTTTTGCCGCCGCGAAAGACGCGGGCATGAAGAACGTCGAAGTGATCGACTTTTCGGACAACCGCGCGGCCTACAAAATGGTGCGGGTCGCTCCGCCGCGAAAGAGCGGCCCTTCAGCGCGGCCGGTTCCAGTGCGGGCTTGAACGGACGTTCGCCTTTCGCTTCTTCAAAGTCCCAGCAGGTTCTGAACCACGATCGCCACGGTGTTGATGAGCACCGTGTTGATCAGCGACTGCAGCTCGAAGCTCAAGGCGCCGATGGGGTCGGGGAAGCAGCCGGTGGTCTGGCAGAGGGGGAATGCCGCCATCGCGGTGCCGAGCATGCGCGCCTTTCGCGAGGTGTACAGGCGGACCCAGCGGCGGCGGCGCCTGGCGGGTTTCATCGAATCGCGCTGCAGGGTTTTCATGGAACGGCCTCTTCTTAAATCCCGCTGAAGAATGTGCTGAAAAGAATCGACGTGATCGTCTGGATCACGATGCCCGAAGTAAAGATGACGTTCTCGGCGAAGACCTGCGCAAATGCGTCGTTCGGCAGGCATCCGATCTGTTGATACAGCATCGCGACCGGAATTACCTTCGCGGCCCGCAGAAGCAACCTCGTTTTTCTTGGCATCGGGCTGTATTCCTCATTTCCGGCGAGGCGACGCGGCCGCTCACCGCAAAATCACGCGCCGCGCAATAAATCAAGCCGGGGCTGCGCCGCAACGCAACCCCGGCTCGGAATACTAACAGCCCGCCATAGCGCGGTCTACGCGAAGATCGACTGGGCCACGTCGGTGATGACCTGCACCACCGGTTGGGACGTCGATCCGGCGTCCGCCAGCGACAGGAAAAAGGCGTTTATGACCGCCGAAAGCAGCCCAGTGAACGAAGTTTGCAAACCCCCGAGCACCGCATCCCGAACTGCGGGATCGCATCCGCCGAGGTTGAATTGAAGGGCCATTCCGCCCAGCGCCAGGGGAGCCCAGCGCTTGGTCGTCAACAACCATGATCTGCGACGCGGCTTCATAGAAAATCTCCTTTGCGTGGCACCGATTTTCAATCGGTGGCGGCCCCGACGTGCGAAACGCGTCGTTTACGGCCGTGATCGGATTTATCCAGGGTTGCCTAAAGCGTACAATTTGCAGTTTTTGCCGATCTTCCGGTGCGGACAGTCTCCCAACGGCCGGATAACGGCAGGCAAACCGTGATACACATCGGCTATGGGTCAGTTGCGGATTAGAAAGGGGCCGGCGGGGGAAAAGTTACCGGAACTAATGTGGCGCGTCTCATCGTCGCGCAGCGGCGTAGACAGAGCCGCGCCCGTCAGGAAGCGGTAACCGCACGAGGGCAGCGACCGCTCAAAACTGTGTTAGGATGCAGGCGGGCCAAAATGGGCGACTGAGATTTCGTGCAAGTATGTCCGACGCCGATCTCGATCAAACGCGATTCGCTGCTGCCGTTATGGCTGGCGATGGATGGAATGCGCAAGAACTGCTCGCACTCGTGTACGATCAACTGCGCCGCACCGCGCAGGAGCGAATGGCCGGCGAGCGGGTGGGGCACACCCTTTCCGCGACCGCCCTCGTCCACGAGGCATACCTCAAACTGGCGGGGCCGCGCGAGTTGCCGTGGCAGGGGCGCGCTCATTTCTATGCCGCGGCCGCCGAGGCGATGCGGCGGATTCTGATCGATCACGCGCGGGCGCGGTGCGCCGCGCGGCGGGGCGGCGGTGACGCGCGCCAGGCCGCACTGCAGCTTGCCGATCTGCCCGATCTGTCGTCGGAGGAAGAATCTTCCGGATTTCTGATCCTCGACGAGGCGATTTCCCGCTTAGAGGGCGCCGACGCGCAGGCGGCGGCCGTGGTGCGGCTGCGCTATTTCGCCGGGCTGAGCATCGAGGAGACGGCGCGGACGCTGGGCGTTTCGCCTGCGACAGTCAAGCGAACATGGGCCTTCGCCCGCGCCTGGCTGAAAGAGGCCATCGAGCGGGAATGAATCCGTGGCACCGATTTCCAATCGGTGAGGGGTGCGACCGGTTTTCAACCGGTCCATCATCCACGTACGACAGGTTGGAAACCTGTCGCACCCCTCACCGGTTGAAAACCGGTGCCACGGTGGATAGCCCACTTTTGGGTGGAGCAAGTCATGGATCATGATGTCACGAAGTTGCGGGCCATCTTCGACGAGGCGATTCAGGCGACGCCTGAGTGCCGGAGTGAGATCCTCGATGCCCGCTGCGCCGGCGACGCCGCTCTGCGAGGCCGCGTCGAAGCCCTGCTCGCCACCGCCGAGAGCGACGGGCCTTTTCTATCCGAGCCGACGCGCGCCAGGCCCGCGACCCTCTCTGATGCTGGTGCGAGAATCCCTTCTCGCACCTTCGACGCCGCTGACCACTCCACCGAACTCGCCGCTCCGCTGACCGAGAAACCCGGCACGCGGATCGGTCCGTACAAGCTGCTCCAGCAGATCGGCGAAGGCGGGTTCGGCGTGGTTTTCATGGCCGAGCAGGAGTCGCCCGTCCGCCGCCGCGTGGCGCTGAAGATCATCAAGCTGGGCATGGATACCCGCCAGGTCGTCGCCCGTTTCGAGCAGGAGCGGCAGGCGCTGGCGCTCATGGACCATCCGCACATCGCCCGCGTCTTCGATGCCGGCGCAACAAATCCGGCGCGTATCGGAACCCCGTCCGCCAAGGACGGCGGCCCAATATCAGAACCCGCCCCGCCAAGGGGCGCGGCCTCCCGGATCGACAGGGCCCATGCACTTGGCGTGCAGGGTTCCGACCACGAGGTCGCGGGAGCAACCGAGCCTCGCGTGCCGGGAAGGGGGCACACCGAGAATTTGGCGGCCCACTCCGAACAACGCCCACCGCTTCCTTACGGGCGCGGCTCTGTTGAGCCGATCCCGATCGGTCGGCCCTACTTCGTGATGGAATACGTCAAAGGCGACCCGATCACGCAGTTCGCCGACGCCCACAAGCTCAGCGTGCGCGAGCGACTCGACCTGTTCACGCAGGTCTGCTCGGCCGTGCAGCACGCACACACCAAGGGCGTCATCCACCGCGACCTGAAGCCCGGAAACGTGCTGGTCAACATGACCGACGGCCGGCCGTTCGCGAAGGTGATCGACTTCGGCATCGCCAAGGCCACTGGGGCGCGGCTGACGGACAAGACGCTGTTCACCGAGCACCGCCAGCTTATCGGCACCCCGGAGTACATGAGCCCCGAGCAGGCCGAAGGCTCGCCGGACATCGACACGCGAACGGACGTGTACGCGCTGGGCGTGCTTTTGTACGAACTGCTCACCGGCGCGACGCCCTTCGACGCCAAGCGCTTGCGAAGCGCTGCGTTCGCGGAGATGCAGCGGATCATCAAGGAAGAAGACCCGCCGGCCCCCAGCCTGCGATTGTCGCGCAGCCTCGAAACCCTCGCCGCCACCGCCGCGGCACGCCAGGCCGAGCCGAACAAGCTCGGCACGCTGATTAAGGGTGAACTCGACTGGATCGTGATGAAGGCGCTGGATAAGGATCGCGGTCGGCGCTACGAGTCAGCGAATCAATTTCGGGACGACGTAAGACGACATCTTGCGGGGGAGCCGATATCGGCAGCGCCTCCGAGCATGTCATATTTATTGAGGAAATACATGCGAAAGCATAAAGGTCCGATGTTTGTTGGAAGCGCCCTGCTGTCGATATTTATGTTCGCAACGATAGCGATAATGTGGCATAACAAGACCCTCCAAAACTACGCCAAAGTCCTTGCTGAGACTAACGTTAAACTGGATATGCAGAATGCACTCTTGCTTGACGAGAAAAAGCGCGCACGACTTGCCGACGCAACTCATACCGTCGAATCGTTATTGGATACCAGCCCAAGCGCGCACCATACGGAAAAATTGCGCGAAGCATTTGACGCTAGGTTGAATACCTCGGTCACGGCTGACCTGCCCCCATTTTATGTACCACCTGTTATGAGAGTCAGTGCCTGATCTGTCACTTCCGACGCGGGTTCGGGCGGGCGGAGCGTAGCGGAGCCTGCCCGAACCCGCGTCGTCGCCCTTTCGCATCCCGCCGCGAACG
>DATMEE010000019.1:0-4125 GCA_035557035.1 Phycisphaerae bacterium | reverse complement strand
TCATTCCAAATACGACGCATGCGATACACGTTCCCGGTTTGACAGACATTATTGCTGTCGTCGCCGAAACCGGTCACAGCATGGCCCTTCAGGCCAATGGCCGGGTGTGGGTCTGGGGGTTGAATTCTCATAAGCAGTTGGGCAATGCTCCGCCGAACATCGACACAGCAGCTCACGGCATCCCGGTCATGATTCCGGAGGACGACGTGAGCTGCGCCATCGCGATCGCGGCCGGCCCCTACAGCTCGTTCGCCCTGAAAGCGGATGGCACGGTTTTGTGCTGGGGACACTCGGCAAACGTCGGCCTGCTGGGAAATGGGTTGCTCAACACCTCCACGCGTACGCCTGTGCAGGCCCTGGGTCTGGCGGACGTCACCGCGATTAATTGCGGCGGCCTGCACATGCTGGCGCTGAAATCGGATGGCAACGTGTGGGGCTGGGGCGTCAACAATTGGGGTCAGCTCGGCGATGGCACATTCATCGATCGCCATACACCGGTCCAGGTTCTCGGATTAGGCGGCGTCACCAAGGTTCGCGGCGGGCTGAATCACAGTCTCGCATTGAAGAGCGACCAATCCGTTCGGAGCTGGGGCTACAACGGCAATGGTCAGTTGGGCGATGGGACGCAAACCATCCGGAATATGCCGGTTCAGCCGGTTGGATTGACCCAGATCGTCGATCTTGACGCCGGTGAAATCAATAGCATCTTCCTCAAATCGACCAGCACGGTCTGGACGTGCGGAGGAAACGCAGACGGCCAGCAAGGCCGGCCCTACGGCGGCGTGTGGCTGACGCCGACGCTGGCCACCGCCCTGCAGTTTCCCTGCACCGCAGTGAATAGTGGGTATACATGGTGCATGGTCAGTCATGCGCCGACGCCGCCCTATATCGGCCGGCAACCAACCCCGCAGACGACGATGGCCGGCGCTATCATGCGGCTCACGCCCGACATTTACGGAACGCCGCCGCTGGTTTTCCAGTGGTATCACGACGGCGAGGCGCTGGCCGATGGCGGCGCAGTACAAGGAGCGCATGCGGAATTATTGACGATCAATCCCGTCAGCGCCGTCCATGCAGGCGATTACGATTTGAATGTCACGAACGATCAGGACACGCTCAGTTCCGACACGGTGCAGGTGACGGTGGTGCCGTCGCCATTCTGCGATGATTTCACGGGTGGCCCTTCGCCGTTGTGGGGCAATGACAATGGCGGCTGGTCGGTTGCCAACGGTTCTTACAAAGCCACCTCCGGAGTCGGCAATGTGGCATTCAGCGCGCTGCCGTTCGAGCTGACCGACTATGTCGCAGAGGTTGACATCGTCAACGCAAACAACACCGGCTCGCACCTGGGCGGCCTCTGGGTCCGCCTTCCGTTCTCCCACGCGAACACAGGTTTGCTGCTCGCCAACCTGAACGGCAACCTTGCCTGGTATACCTATAACGGCGGCAACTCCGGCCCCGCGATCAACCAGGCGAACAATGTATACACCGTCGGCGCGCCTCTGCATTTGCGCATCGAAGTGACCGGCAATACTTTCAAGGCCCATGCCAACGGAGCGATCACGCCGACGACCGAGTTCACCACGACCCTCCACCCCAGCGGCCGGATTGGGCTGCGAGGTTCAGCGCAATCCTTCGACAACATTTGCGTCTCGACCAACGGTCCGATCGTGCCGCCCGACGGCAACATGGACGGCATCGGCGCCGCCGACGGCCGCGACGTGCAGCCGTTTGTCGCCGCAATTCTGGCGGGCGCCAACGATCCGAACGCTTTGGCGGCAGCCGACTTCAACAGCAATGGCGTGATCGACGTCGGGGATGTGCCTGGTTTCGTGCAGGTTCTTGTCGGTCTCTAGCATCGACACACAGGTTTGTCGAAACGCCGTCCCGCCGGTGAGGTCACAGTCTAAATTTAGTCAATTATGACGACCGTTGGGTCCAGAAGAACGGCGCGCCAGTCGAGATCGAGAAGGAGGGCCGCGAGAAAGGCACCTACCAACACCCTGAGTTGTACGGCCAGCCGTCGGAGACGGGCATGAATTACCGCGCAGCGCAGAGCAGCCGTCGCCGCTCGAAGTTCCCGCGCGGCGTGATGTTCAGGGCAACACCGCGACGAATGGAGTCGGGCCCAGCGCCGTCCCGCCTGCTCAACCTTCCTTCCCTCTGGCGCTAACGGCGACCGGCGCGGTCGCTCAGCCGCGTGAATTTGATATTGCGGACCACCGGGTTGCTGTAGTCAAGGGCCACGACCTTTCCGGCTTTGTCCCGAACAAAGCGCATCGTCATACCACCTAACCTAAATGTGTCGCGGTCTACCGGTTTCACTTCGATCACCCTTGATGGCGTGTGTTCGATGCGGACGGCGAGGCCGTCTCCCTTTGGCTCGAACTGGAAGACGACGCCGATTTCGGGGCTCTCAAACCGTCCGGTGAAAGCCTTTAGTTCGTCCGCCGTGGGCGTGTAAGGCTTTGCCCGACGGTACCGCGTCGTTTTGCCGTCCGTAGATCTGAGTTCGAACTGGTCGGGCGAGAGGAAGTTCACATCGAACTCGTCCCCCGAAAAGAACTCCACATCGGCGCCCCAACGTTTGAAGCGGTCCCTGGACTGTGCGACGAGGGCGGGCCCTGCCGCAACGCGCAGTCTGCCGCGGTCCACTGACAACTGCATCGGCTCGCCGTTCGTTTCGTGGAAGTAGAGTCCCGCCCTGCTGCCCAGATCGAGCGTCGTAACGTCGACGCCTTCAGCGGCTATCGGCGGCGTTTCGCTCCCGTGACTTTGAGCAGCGGCCGCGGGCAAAAACAAATCTGCGATGCGGCGAGCGAACCCCGTCGAGCTCATCGCGTCCGTATTGCATTGAATCGCGATCGAAAGGCCTTGCTCGGGATAGCGCCCCAGAAACGTGCTGTACCCGCCGGCCCCGCCGCTGTGCCAGATCTCCCTGGCTTCCCGGTGGGTCTCAAGAATCAAGCCCCGCGAATACCCCACCTTTATGCCGCTGTTCAGCGTTGCCGGTTCGTGAAGCTTCTCCGTGACGAACACTCCGAGACGGCCGCTCGTAAGCGCGTCGTTCCAGATCAACAGGTCGCTCGGTGTGCTGAGCAGTCCACCGCCTCCGCCGCGGTCGTTGTCGAATTTGATCGCCATCTTCCACCCGCTCGGCCCCTTGTCGTAAGCGAGTGCCCGGTTCTCGATGACTTGGCGAAGGTCAGTGCGGTAGGCAGTATTCTTCATCCCGAGCGGCTCGAACAGGCGCTTGTGCGTGAAATCGTCGAATGACATCCCGCTCGTCCGGGCGACGATTTCCTTCAGCAGCACATAACCGCTGTTCGAATAGGAAAATTCCTCGCCGGGAACGAAATTAAGCCCGCGCTGCCGGAGCGTGATCGCCAGGGCGTCGTCGTAGCCTGCCGTTAGCGGGAAGATACCCGTCCAGTCACGTATGCCGCTCGTGTGCGTCATCAAATGGTCTAACGTCACCTTGTGTCCGTAGTCGGGAAGCTCCGGGATATATTTGCGGATGTCCTCGGTGAGAGAGAGCTTTCCATCTTCGACGAGAAGCAGCACCGCCGCCGCGACAAACTGCTTTGTCACCGATGCGGCGTCGAAGACCGTCTTCGGCGTGATCGGGACGTCCCGCTCGAGGTCGGCCGAGCCGTAGGATTTGTTCACGACGATCTTTCCGTTCTGCGAGACGGCGACCGAGCATCCGGGCTCGTTCGGCTTGGTCCAACTGAAGATCTTGTCGATTTCTTCAGTCTTGTCCTCTGCGAGGGCGGGCGTGGCGACAACCAGGACGGTCATCATCCATGAAAATAGTCTGAACACTGCAATACTCCTCTTCTAAAGGTTGAACTGTCATGCCAACTTGCACTTTGCAATGCAAAGTAACTGGGTAAAAAAGATGACGCTGTGCGGGCGACCGTCAGTTCCGACAATCTGCGGTACGGTTACGCTTCCTTCGTGTAAACAAACTCCCGTCCGTTCCTGACCTGCCCCCATTTTATGTACCACCTGTTATGAGAGTCAGTGCCTGATCTGTCACTTCCGACGCGGGTTCGGGCGGGCGGAGCGTAGCGGAGCCTGCCCGAACCCGCGTCGTCGCCCTTTCGCATCCCGCCGCGAACG
>DATMEE010000018.1:0-8482 GCA_035557035.1 Phycisphaerae bacterium | reverse complement strand
CATCGCCGGCGACGATGACGAGGTGGTTCTGGGCACGCGCGAGGGCATGGCCATCCGCTTCAAAGCGACGGACGTCCGCGCCATGGGCCGGGGGGCCGGCGGCGTTCGCGGCATCTCGCTGCACACCGGGGATGATGTCGTCGGCATGGCCGTCATTGTGCCGGGTATGAGCCTGCTGACCATCTGCGAGAATGGCTTCGGCAAGCGCACCGATATTGAGGAATATCGCCTCCAGCGCCGCGGCGGCGGGGGGGTCATCAATATCCGGACCACCGAGCGCAACGGCAAGGTCGTGGCGTTGCGGGCGGTGCGCGACACCGACGAGATCATGCTCATCACGGCTGGCGGCATCATGTTGCGAACCGATGTATCGTCGCTGCGCGAAATCGGACGGGCGACGCAGGGCGTGAAAGTGATAGCCCCCGGTGAGGGCGATAAGGTCGTCTCGGTAGCGAACATTGTGAAAGAGGATGAAGTGCCGATTGCCGAAGCCGCCGCGGAGCGGGAGGAGACGCCGAAGCCTCCTGTCGACGACACGCCGAATGGGGAAGATGCAAAGCCCCAGGAATGAGCAACGGGGACGCGACGAATGCTGCACATCAGACCGGTGGATGCGTTTGCAGCGGTGAGATCCGGGTTTTTCCGGGTTCGCGATTTGATCACGCCGCGGCTGTGCGGGGCCTGCCTCGCGCCGATGGGCCATCGCGGCAATGCGCTATGCTGTGAATGCTGGGCGGATCTGGCGACGCGGATTTCCGGTCCCTATTGCCGGCGATGCGGTGAAGAGCCGGGACCGCATCTGTTGATCGACGACTGTTGCACGGCCTGTCGAGACGGTCGCGGCGGTCAGGTGCGATTTCATCGGCTCATTCGCGTCGGGCGTTACGACGGCGTCTTGCGAACACTGATTCTCCGATTCAAACGCGCCTACGTCCTGGACGACCTGCTTGGCGGACTGCTGGGTCAGGCCATCGTTTCGGGGCTCGCCGCCGAGCGCGTCGACGTGTGGACACCCGTGCCGTCGCACTGGCGGCGCCGGATGGAACGCAGGTTTCAACCGACGGCGTTGCTTGCCGACCGGGCGCTTCGAGCACTGGGAAAACATCCCGTCGCCCTGTTGACGATGAAGCGATACGTATCGGAGTTTCATGCGCAGCCGCACATGAGTTTTGCGCGGCGCGCGGCGGCGATTGAGGGCGCTTTCTCGATGGCGAAAGGCGTGAGCGTGAAGGGGAAGACGATCGGAATTATTGAGGACGTCATGACCACCGGCGCCACGTTGGCCGAAGCCGCGCGAACCCTGCGCCGCGCCGGCGCTTCGCGCGCCGTCGTGGCGGTCCTCGCGAAATCGAATCGATTTGCCGCGCCAGTTGCGACTCAAGGCGCCGGCTGAGCGACCGCAACGTGTCGCCGCATGGGGTTGACCCCGTGCATGGCGGGGCGTAAACTCGCCCAGCGATTCGGCGCGTGCCGCGCAACCATCTATCGGGTCTTGGCTTACCGTCTCGACTGTAAGCCTTGGCGGGCGAGGATTACTTCCCGCCGCTAAAGTTTGCCGTCAAGGAAAACAAGGAAAGAGCGACCAGCCATGCAGATCATCGTCAGCGGCAGACATTTCGAGCTTAGCGACAAACTAAAAGACTACGCCATCGAAAAAACGACTCGCCTTGAGCGATTTTACGATCGCGCGCAGACGGCCGAGGTGGTCTTCGACAAAGAGGCCCTCACTCATGCCTGCGAAATCATCGTGCGGGCCGACCATCATCAGACTTTCGTCGCGAAGGAAAATCACGAGGATCCTTACGCGGCCCTCGATGCGACCGTGAAAGACATCGAGCGGCAATTGACCAAGCACAAGGAAAAGTTTCGCAATCGCAAGCATCCCGACGGGCCGGCGGAATAGACTCTCCTTTTTCGAGGGATTACGCGGCGCGAATTCTGGAAGGCGGAATGAATGAAGCTCGCGGACTTCATCGTAACCGACGCGATCGTCGCCAATCTGAAGTCGACCGACCGAAACGGCGTCATCCGGGAACTGGTCGAGTCGCTTGCCGCGGCCGGCGCGATCCCTGAGGCCGATGTCGACGTGGTCGCCAAGGCGGCCATTCAACGCGAAAATCAGGGCAGCACGGGATTCGGCAAAGGTGTGGCCGTCCCCCATGTGAAGCACGGCCAGGTTCCGCGGATCATGGCGGCGATCGGCCGGAGCGAAGCGGGCGTCGACTTCGCGGCGCTGGATCGAGCGCCGGTCTATACCGTGGTGCTGCTCCTCTCGCCGCCGAATTCGCCGGAAGGGCACCTTCAAGCGATGGAGAATATCTTCCGTCACTTGCAGCGGGACAACTTCCGCCGCTTCCTGCGGCAAGCCGAAACTCGCGAGGCAATCATCGATCTGTTGAAAGAGGCCGACGCGGGGAATGCCGGCTGAGCTTTTTGACGCCTCGTCGCCGGCGCTCGGTTCGCTTGCTTCGATGGGCGGGGCGGCCGGCGAGAGATGAAAGCGCCGATTTTTTGTATGACCATGGACGGACAGGATGCAGGGCAATTCAGCACATGTCGAGATCGAGGTCGTCATCTCGAATCAACAGGGCCTGCACGCGCGTCCGGTGATGAAGTTCGTCGATACCGCGGCGCGATTTCCGTGCGAGATTCACGTGGTGAAGGGGCCGCTCAGCGTGGACGCGAAGAGTCCGATGGAAATGATGCTCCTGGAGGCGGTTCGCGGTACGGTGCTCAAGCTGGTGGCAAAGGGGACGGAAGCTCAGAAGGCGCTCGATGCCCTGGCGGACCTGGTCAATTCGAAATTCGGCGAGGACTAGCGTCGCGCCAGTCCCCGTCGCCGCGTCAACTCGCGACGAATTCATCGAATAACTCCCGGAGTGCGCGATGCCGCTGAAGCGCGGAATCGGGGTTTCCTCGGGCGTGGTCATCGGCGACGCGCTGGTGCTCGACACGGAAGAAGCGCGCGTGCCAAAGCGCGTGATTTCTCCGGATCAGGTCCCTCACGAAACAGAGATACTCGAGCGGGCGTTCGAATCGGCCCGCGAGGAAGTTTCGAAAGAGCGGGCGCGTTTCGCGGAAAGGGCGGGTAGCGATCTTGCGGACATCTTCGGCTTCCACGAGCGCTGGCTGGCCGACGCCAAGGCCCGCAAGGAAATCGCCTCGCTGATTGAGACCAAGCAATACAGCGCGGCCTATGCCGTCAGCATCTTCATGCGGCGTTATCGGCGGCGCTTTCAGGAAATGGGCAGTCCGTTCCTGCAGGAGCGGGCCAAGGACGTTCAGGACATCGAGCGGCGGCTGCTGTATCACGTCGGCGGCGAAGCTCGTCAGGACCTTCAGGCCCTCGATGAACCCGTCATTATCATCGCCCACGATCTGACGCCCTCCCAGCTCGTCGAGTTGGAGAGCACCAAGCGACTGCTCGGCTTCGCGACCGATGCCGGCGGCACGACATCCCACACGGCAATCATCGCCGCCGGCCTGGGCATTCCTGCGGTGGTCGGCCTGGAAGACATCAGTTCAAACGTATCGAGCGGCGATACGGTGATCATCGACGGGCTGCACGGCGTCGTCGTCATAAACCCCGACGCGGCTCAGCGCGAGGGTTACGCCGCTGAGGCCGTGCATCTGAAGGAAGTGCGCGCCACGCTCGATGAGCTGCGCGACCTGAAGGCCGAAACGAAGGACGGCTTCGAGATTCACCTCTTCGGGAACATAGAATTCCCCATGGAGATCAAGGACTGCCTGAAGAACGGCGCGACGGGGATCGGCCTTTATCGCACCGAGTTTCTTTTCCTTCGTGCCGATCATCTCCCGTCAGAAGAAGAGCAATATGAAGCCTATCGCGAAGCGGTTAAAATCGTGGATGGGCGACCGCTGGTGATTCGGACGATGGACCTGGGCGGCGACAAGTGCCATCGCGCCGGCGGCTGGGAAATGGAGAAGAATCCGTTTCTGGGCCTGCGCTCGATTCGTTACAGCCTTCAGAATCTTTCCATGTTTCGTTCGCAGTTGCGGGCGATCGTCCGGGCCAGCGCGCATGGCGACGTGCGGGTCATGTTTCCGCTCATCTCGCGGATCATGGAGCTGCGGCAGGCCAAGTTCGTTCTGAGCCTGGTCACCGAAGAGCTGGAGGAGGAAGGCTACGAGTTTCGCAGTGATATTCCCGTTGGCGTCATGGTCGAGACGCCCGCGGCCGCGATCTGCGCTCGTGAACTCTCGCGCGAATCGAAATTCATGAGCATCGGCACCAACGATCTGATTCAATACACGCTGGCGGTCGATCGGACGAACGAGCGGGTGGCTCAGCTGTATACCCCGGCCGATCCGTCGATCCTCAGGCTGATTCGCAAAGTAATTCGCGATGCAAACCGCGGCGGCACGGCCGTGAGCCTGTGCGGCGAGATGGCCGGCGACCCGCTTTTCACTATCTTATTGGTGGGTATGGGGTTAAGCACGCTTTCCATGGCCGCCGGCAACATTCCCAGGACGAAAAAGATCATTCGGAGCATCACGATGGCCGATGCAATTCGGGTCCGGCGCCGGGTAATGTCCTTTGAAACGGAACGGGAAGTGTTAAACTACCTACGCGACGAAACACGGCGCGTCTGGGGCGACATCTAGGCCAGTGGCGGCGGGACGGATCGCGAAAACGCATGTTGAGGCCCATTGAGGTATCGCGTGCATTTTCGCCACTCGTCCGTAAGGCGGGTGTCAAGAAAGTTCCCCGGTTCGGTGCTTGTGTAGGTATCGATTCGCAATCGGGTGAAAACAGAAATTCGAACGAAGAAGGGACCGCAAGCGCGTTGCGCTATCGACTTGCGATTCGATATGCCATCGAAGGCGACCTGAGATTTCTTTCGCACCAGGATTCGTTGAGACTTTTCCACCGGGCTTTCGCCCGTGCCGATCTCCCGATTCGATATTCCGAGGGTTTCAACCCGCGACCTCGAATCAGCATCGTCATGCCGCGGCCGGTCGGTGTCGCTTCTCATGACGAACGCATGGTGGTTGAACTGAGTGCTCCGGTTGCCGAAGAAGACGTGCAAAGGCGCCTTTCGGCGGAAACCCCTGATGGAATTCGCATATTGAGCGTCCAGCGGCTTGGGCTGCAGGATCGTTGCGTTCCGACAGAGGCCGAATATGTCCTGCCGCTCGCAGACTCGGCCTTGCCCGATGTGGAACGCGCCTGTGCGGATTTCATGGCGAAGCCAAACCTGATGGTCGAACGCCCCGCGCTTGCCGGCCGCCGACGAAGGCAGGTGGACGTTCGCGGCTTCATCATCGACATGCGCGTTTCCGCCGGCAGGTTGATCTGGCGTCAAACCATCTCGCAGGATGGAACGGCCCGCGTCGGGGAAGTCCTCGATGCCGTGGGTCTGCCCAGCCGCGAGTGGACGCATCGGGTCATCCGCCACTCCGCCGCCTTCCGCGATGAATGCGCGATTCCCTTCGCCGGTTCGAATCAATGATCCCTGAGGAAAAAAGTGTCCAAACAGATTAAGCGTCCCCTGTCTCGGAAAAAAACCGAAGAGGGTGTCCCCGCGGGCGAGACGAAGCCCGCCCCCATCAAGAAAAAAGTTCAATCACATCGCAAGCCTGACGAAAAACCGCCAGGCGGCACGCGACGTGTCCGGGGTCGAGGCCCTGATGTCTCGACGGCCGTCTTGGACGCGCTTCCGGCGCCCGCCGCACCGTCGTTCACCCGCCCGCCCGAAATGCCGGCTCGTCGGCTGCCTCCGACGCCCGCTCCCGCGCCGACGCCATCGTTTCGCGCCCCCGATAGCGCAAGCGCGAGCTCGTCGGTCAGTTCCTTCGGTGCGGGCATTTTCGACGCTGAGAGCGACCTGGAACCATCGCCGAAGTCGGCGCCATCGCGGGTGGTCGAATCCAAACAGGAGCAGCCGCCGACGTGGGAAGCGAGACAGGAAATGGGCTCGCAAACTCCACCGCAGGTTCACTCCGATCATTCGAATCGTGAAGCCGCCAAGCCTCCCGGCGCAAGACGACCCGTCGATGCACCGCGAAAAATCACTGGCCGCAAATCGCGCAAGCAACGTTTGGAGGAAGAGGCCGAGGTTCTTGCCGCGCTGACCCGACCCGGCGCTCGACAGGAATGGGATTCCGAGCCGCGATCTTCGACGGAACCCTCAACGGAGCTGAGCAAATCGGAAGCCTTGGCGGATGCGGCAGTCGCTGAGGAATCGCCGGCGCCCGAGGTGCTCATTCTGCCGGTTGACGATTCCCCGCTTCCCGAGATGCCGCACGCGGAAACAGAGACGGGCGAAATTCCCGGTGAAGGGGAACAACCTCCCCGGCGGCGCCGACGCAGAAGCCGGCGCGGTCGAGGTCGCGGCGGTGAAGCTCCGCGCGCGCCTGAGGCGAAACCTTTGGCAGACCGATCGCGTCCCGGCGAAGAAGAAGTCGTGGAAGGGCGGGTCTCCGAAGGAGATGGCGACGAATGGTCTCCCGATCTCGACCTGGATATCGAAAAAGAGGGCGACGTCGATGTTGAAGATGAGGCGCATCTTGAGCCTGCCGCCGGAGCGAAGCCGGGCGAAGTTCGCGAAATGCTCATCAACGTGGCCGAGTCGGAGGAGTGCCGCATCGCCGTCCTTCGCGAAGGTCGTCTCGACGAGTTGTTCGTCGAGCGCACCGCGGCTTCGTCGAACGTCGGAAACATTTACAAGGGACGCGTCACCAACGTCGAACCGTCGATTCAAGCTGCGTTTGTCGACTTCGGGCTGCCCGCGCACGGCTTCTTGCACATCAGCGACCTGCATCCCCAGCACTTTCCAGATGGCAAGGCCGAGACGACCGAACAGGTCGGCAAGAAGACGCCGCGCCGCCAGCGGCCGCCGATCCAAAATTGCCTGAGGCGCGGACAGGAAGTGATCGTTCAGGTCATCAAGGAGGGCATCGGAACCAAAGGCCCGACGCTGACAAGCTACATTTCGTTGCCCGGCCGCTTTCTGGTCATGATGCCGGGCATGGACCAGCTCGGCGTGTCGCGCAAGATCGAGGACGATGAGCAGCGCCGCCGGATGCGGTCGCTGCTCGCGGAACTCACGCTGCCGCCGGGAATCGGCTTTATCGTGCGGACGGCGGGCGTCGACAAGCATCGACGGGACTTGCAACGCGATTTGAACTTCCTGGTGCGCCTGTGGCGGCAGGTCGAAAAACGGATCAAAACCGAGCCGGCGCCGGCGGAACTCTACAAAGAGTCTGATCTGGTCATCCGCACGATTCGGGACGTCTATGATTCGAGCCTGCGGCGGATCGTGATCGACAGCCCCCAGGTTGCGCAGCGCGTGCGCGAGTTTCTCGCTATTGCAAGCCCGCGTGCGACCGACGTCGTCGAAGTCTATGAAGGCGATGAGCCGCTCTTTTATCGCCACGGCATCGAAGCGGAGATCGATCGGCTGCACTCCAAAACAGTTCCGCTTCCCTCGGGCGGATCGCTCGTGATTGAGCAGACCGAGGCGATGGTGGCCATCGACGTGAACTCCGGGCGCTTTCGCGTGCCGGAGAATGCGGAGGAAACCGCGTTCCGCGTGAACGAAGAGGCCGTGGACGAAATCGCCCGGCAGTTGCGATTGCGCGATCTGGGCGGATTGATCGTCTGCGACCTGATCGACATGACGCTCGATCGGCACAGACGCCTGGTGGAGCGCCGCCTGGCCGACGCACTGCGCAAGCACAAGGAGCGTGCCAAGATTCTGCGCATCTCCAGGTTCGGCCTGCTCGAGATGACCCGGCAGCGGCAGCGCCCTTCGCTGCTCAAGAGCGTCTTTCGCGACTGTCCGCGATGCAATGGATCAGGCCGCGTGAAGTCGCCGGAATCGGTTGCGCTCGACGTGATGCGCCAGGTGCGGCTGGCATCCAACCGCGAGGGCGTCGCGCGCATTGACGTTCGCGTGGCCACGCCGGTGGCGAATGATCTGCTGAATCGAAAGCGGCACCAGTTGACGGAGGTCGAGCTTGCCAAGGAGCAGTTGATTCAGATTCACGGCGTCGAGTCCTTTGGGCTGGACCAGGTCGAGCTGACCTGTTCCGATCGCCGAGGGCGAGACGTCCAGGGCGGACCCGTCGAGCACAGCTCGGCGAGTCATCCCGGCGGAGGCCAACGCTTCCAACAGCGCGGCGGCCGGCGGCGCGGCGGTCGCGGCGGGCGGGGGCGGCCTCGCGTATGAGACGAGTCCGGTTTACAACCGGCGCGCAACAACGCACCGATCGATTATTCCCACGAATCAAGGAGCACCGATCTGTGAAGTGTTTTCCCGGATGGCTTTGCATGGTAAGTGCCACGATCATGGCGCTCGTCGGCGGGGCTGGTTGTGGCGGCGGGGGATCGTCGTGGCTGCTCGACGCCGGCTTCGGATTGAAACAGGCAAAGAAGGAGAACCGGCCGATTCTATTTTACTTCAAGGAGTGGGACTCGACGCAGCATCGGAACATGCGCATGCAGGTGCTCGATCAC
>DATMEE010000017.1:0-5120 GCA_035557035.1 Phycisphaerae bacterium | reverse complement strand
CTGTACCTGCTGAGTGTCGTATTTCTGGCATTCGCGACCAAGAAGATGGACATCGGCGTGGGGTACGCGATCTGGGCCGGCAGCGGCGTGGCGATCATCGCCGTCGCGGGCATTCTCTATTTCAGGGAGCCGGTGACGGCGGTGAAGGTGGTGTCGCTGGGGCTGATCGTCGCCGGCATCGCGGGCCTGCAATTCTCCGGCGGCGGACACTGACTCGCTGAAATCTGTCTCAATGGCGACCGGGTGCGTTCCAACCACGCTCGCTGGCCCTCAGGAGGCCCCGATTCTGCCGTGAGAGCGCCTATTTAGTTCCGTTAATCCCCCTCATGGCCTGCGGCGTGACGCGCCGCGGGATACCGGTCAAAATACGCTTAAGTTCCGCAAATAATTGATCCGGCCGTGCCCAAGACAAATGGGATGGAACTAGGAATCGCCCCGTGGCGGCGATCGTGGGCCGGCCGGCAGATGTGGAGGATTCACCATGCAAAATCGTTATCAGCGATGGCTCGCGGCCGGGTTAGGCCTGGCCCTGGTCATGCCCGCGGTCGCTGTGGCCGCGGAGGGCGACATCGTCGCCAGGTTCAAAATCAAGGGACCGCTCGCCGAGCAGCCGGATGCGATGGGGCTGGCGGCGCTATTGGGCGATGAAGCCCCGCCGAACATGTTCGACCTGCTGGAGAAGCTGAAGAAGGCCCGCAGCGATGACAACGTCAAGGCGGTCATCTTCGACATCGACAGCGCGTCGCTGGGCGTGGCGCAGATTCAGGAGCTGCGCGCCCAGTTCGAGGCGCTGGAGGCCGCGGACAAAGAGGTCTGGGTTCTGACTGAAGGACTGGACAACGGCGGGCTGATGCTGGGCTCGGCCGCGAGCCAGCTCATCCTGGTGCCGTCGGGCGAGGTGGTCATTCACGGGCTGTATGGCGAGGCGCTGTACTTCAAAAACCTGCTGGACAAGATCGGCTTCAAGGCCGACATCCTGCACTGCGGCGATTATAAGTCGGCGGGCGAGCCGTTCTATCGCACCGGCCCGAGCGACGCGGACAAGGAGCAGACGAATCGCCTGCTGGATTCCATGTTTGAGACATGGATCACCGAGACGGCGAAGAGCCGCGAGATCAGCCCCGACCAGATGCGGGCGCATGTTGACAAGGCCATCTTCAGCTCGAAGGAAGCGCTGGAGGCGAAGCTGGTCGACAAGCTGATGTATCGGGAAGACTTCGTGAAGGCGATCAAGAATCGCTACGGCGACGACGTGAAGGTCAACTCGAATTACGGCGGCCCCAAAGCGCCGGAGATCGACTTCGACAATCCGTTCGCGGTGTTCAAGCTCCTGGGCGACGTGATGAAGACGCCGGACGCCTCGACCGAGCCCGCGATTGCGGTGGTGTATGTCGAGAGCATGATCACCAGCGGCAAGACCGAGCACGGCCTGTTCGGGGGCGTTTCCAACGCCGGGTCGGACACGGTCCGCAAGGCCATCGCCCAGGCGGCCGAGGATGACAATGTGAAGGCACTCGTGCTGCGGGTCGATTCACCGGGCGGATCGGCGCTGGCGAGCGACATCATCTGCGAGGCGGCCGAACGGTTCCGCAAGACCGATCGGCCTTTCATCGTGTCGATGGGCAACGTCGCGGCGAGCGGAGGTTACTATGTATCCGCCCTGAGCGACACGATCTTCGCCGAGCCGGGCACCATCACCGGCTCGATCGGCGTGGTCGGCGGCAAGATCGTGACAAAGGAGTTCTGGGACTGGGTGGGCGTCACCGGCCACGAGTACAAGCGAGGCAAGCGGGCCGACATCATGAACACCAACCGCCCGTGGGACGAGGAAGAGCGGGCGGTCATGATGGACATGATGAATCGCATTTACGGCGATTTTAAGGACCGCGTGCTGGCCGGCCGCAAGGACAAGCTTAAGAAGGAAATCGACAAGCTGGCGGGTGGGCGCGTCTATACCGGCGCCCAAGCCCTTGACCTGGGCCTGGTGGACAAGCTTGGGGGCCTGAACGACGCGGTGAAGTACGCCGCGGCCGAGGCTGAGGTGAGCGATTACGAGCTTCGCGTCTTCCCGCGGCCCAAGACGTTTATGGACGTTCTCGGAGAAATATTCGGCGGGAAAGAAAAGGACGAGGAATTCGTTGATAACACCATGCGGCTGGGGCAGACATTTCTGCGGCAGCCGGCGGTGGCTTCGATGCTGGAAGGCGTGAAGGCCGTGGACCCGCAGAAGGCGCGGAAGATCGTGCAGTTCCTGATTCAGATGGAACTCTTTTCGCACGAGCGCGTTTTAATGGTGGGTTCGCACGCGAACCTGCTGATTCGATAGGAACTTCAACGGCCGGTCCGGGATTGGCGAAAGCCGCCTGCGACAGGTCGCTTCAGGAAATGGCGATTTGCCGACTCGGAAGAGCGGCGAGTCGCCGAACAAACCCCACTCCACCCTCTGGCCCGGTTGCCGAAGCCCCAAAACTTCGGCAATCGGGCCTCCTTTTTTGAATCACGCGCCCCGGGTAAGCAGTGAGATATTTAACCTTCGTTGTTTTGAGGCGCAGCCTTGCGCGGCAACCGTTGTCGATCCAGAACTCCTCATGGGCACGCTGATAAAAGTTGAGCCGTTCCTGCTCCGAAAAGCCACGCATTTGCTCAGCCAATCGGAGCTGGGCATCATCTTTCATTTTCACACAATCAAATTTCTTCGCTGTCTTCATATGCAATCACCTCGCTTGGTGAATGAAATGCGACCTCTCGGTAGCCCTTTAAGCAATTCAGGGAGTTAACTTGTCATAATGCACGATATGCCTAAAGTTCCAACTGACGATCAGGTCAGCACCGGACTCCAAATCTTGGAGGATGCTCCAACAAAAAAAGTAGCCTGACCCCACCGAACAATTCGATAGAATCAGGCTGGGTCAATTTTTGATCGAGTTGTACGAAGTATATGTGCATCCAAAAGTGGGCCTCTACTGAACCGGCGGTGATCGCTTGTCAACGCAGACAAAATAATCCTCGACGGCAATCCGCACCATGTCTCTCATAGCATTCGCTGCATTGAGCATGCAGGTTTCATGCTTTTGAGGATTTCCGGGATTGGGAGGATTTCCTGCGGGGTCGGGCCCGTAGGTCGAATCGCACCTCTCTGACCGTATGATGAAGTCTGCTGTTATTAGCCGCCGTTGCTCCTTCAGTGCCCCTTCGCACGTAGCGGGCTCCGGGGTTGCCATCGCCGCGCCCGACTGTACGCTTGGCTCAAGCGCGACCATTCCCAATGGGAAGACGACCGAGGACGCATGAACCTCCACGTTGTCGAACGATTTCGTGGCATAACCCGACGAACTCCCGGCCGCCCTCTCGGAATCCAACTTGCTCAAGTAATACCCCCACACCGTGAATCCATTAAGCCAGATGTGCGACACTCCGGGCGCGTTTACGATTTGATTCGACGGCGGTGGATTGGCGGGATCCTCTCTCCAGCGATGAATAAAGGCCCATCCGCCCGAATCGACATACGCTGCAAGCTCGGACGAATAAGTTGGTGCGCCCTCCACGTGTTTCTCGGCCACAATGACATAACGCCAGTTCCTTGATGGAATGGCTGACTTGAAGGCTTCCACATTGGTAACGATTTGAACTTCGTACCCTTGCCCATTGGCCGCCCAAAGGTCGGCATGTGCCCAAACAACCGCACCTGGCGTGTTGTCGGTGTAGAGCAAGACATGCCCGGCCGGCTCAGGAGGAGGGTCCTCACTGTGAGCCGGGCGATTGAGGGAGCATGCGACCGCGACCACGGTCAACAGGCCCGCCATCATCGAACCTCGAATCGCCCGGCGACCTGTGGCGGTGGCCGAGTTCTTCGGACTGGTTGAAAATAAAATGGTTCTTTCCTTGTGTTTGCCCCGGAAGCTTACATTGTAAAGCTGGGGCCTTTCGCTGAACGCAGATCCCGAAGACGCCTTCGGGCGTTCCGCGTCCCAGGAGAAGACGCACGAAATCGTCAAGTGGCTACTGAAAAATGGGTAAATTTTTGTTTATTTCCTAGCGGGATGATTCGGCATCCCTGTCACGCACGCCCGTATACTCTAATACTCTCTATTCCCCATGACGCTCCGGCCAACGAAACCAGCTACGTCGCTCAGCCTAAGCGCATTTCCGACAATGTTTTATATAGCTATTCTGGGGTGGACGGCCTGCGCCCCCACCCCTGTTTCCCAGCAGAAGGCCCCTCCAGAGGATCACGCCATGTCAACTTCCGCCGCAGCGCACACGCACACCAATCGCCTCATCGACGCCACCAGTCCCTACCTGCTCCAGCACGCTCACAATCCCGTGGACTGGTACGAGTGGGGGCCGGAGGCGCTCGATCGCTCGAAAAAAGAGGACAAGCCCATCTTTCTTTCCATTGGTTACTCCGCGTGTCACTGGTGCCACGTCATGGAGCGCGAGAGCTTTGAGAGCGAGGAGATCGCCGCGGTCATGAATGAGCATTTCGTATGCATCAAGGTGGATCGAGAGGAGCGGCCGGACCTGGATGATATCTACATGATGGCGACGCAGGCGTTCACGCGCTCGGGCGGGTGGCCGATGTCGGTGTGGCTTACGCCCGATCAGAGGCCGTTCTATGCGGGCACTTACTTTCCGCCGGACAGCCGGTATGGGCGGCCGGGGTTCAAGGACGTGCTGTTGTACTTGGCGCGCGTGTGGAAGGAGGAGCGGGAAAAGGTGACGCAGCAGGCCGGGGTGCTGACGGATGCGGTGAAGTCGCTGACGGTGGTGGAACCGGGCACGGAGGTGCCGGCGTGGGATTTGATACCGCGGACGGCTGAGATTTTCGCGCGGGCGTTCGACACGGTGAAGGGGGGCATCAGCGGCGGGGGGACGAACAAGTTTCCGCCGTCGATGACGATGGATGTCATGTTGCGGGCATATCATGCTTCGCTGGCGGAGGGGAAGCCGCAGTCGCGCTGGCTGGAGCTGGTGGAGCTGACGCTGCAGAAGATGGCGCACGGGGGAATTTACGATCATCTCGGCGGTGGAATCTGCCGCTATTCGACGGACGAAGACTGGCTGGTGCCGCACTTTGAGAAGATGCTCTATGACCAGGCGCTGGTTTCGGACATTTATCA
>DATMEE010000016.1:0-2799 GCA_035557035.1 Phycisphaerae bacterium | reverse complement strand
ACGAGTTCCGAGGAATGGCCATGCGAATGCGTCTCTGTTTTCTGCACCGAATCGGCGGAATTGCGACCGGAATGTGCCTCGGCCTTTTCGCCGGCTGCTCCTCGGCCATCGAGGGCGCCTACGATGGCGGGCAAGCCCCTGAGGGAACGGCGTTCCACATCGCGCGGGCGACGTTCAAGGAAGACCGCACCTTCTCCGCCTTTGCTAAATTCGGCGACGGCGAAGGTAAGATGATTCAGGGCGTCTACGACTTCGACGGGTTCAAGCTCAAAGTGAAGCAAGCAGGAAAGAAAGAGCGCGAATACAGCGCCACCTACGACAGTTTCAGAAAATCGTTGAACATCACCGGTCCCGATGGAAAGTCCCAGGTCCTGAAACGCATGTAGCATTGCGAACCCGCTTGATAGCGGCTTGCCCTTGGCCACACCCAGGCATTCATTCTGATTTCAGGCGACACCCTAATCTCCCGATGTAGGCTCGCTCTCGTCTTCGGAACTGGAAGCAATGCGGGCACGACGTTCCTTCGATCCCTCGCACTCCAGGCAACGCTGCGCGAACGGCAGTACTTCCAGCCGCCGGCGCGGAATCAGCCGCCCGCAATCCACGCACAGTCCGTACGTGCCGTCATCTGTCCGCTGAATGGCCGATTCGATGTCCTCGATCTGAGCCGCCTCGATCCGCATCAGACCCATGGCCAGCTCGTCCTCGAATCCGCCCGAGGCCCGGTCGCTCACGTCCGCCATGCCCGTTTCTTTTTCCGCCAGTTGCGCCTGGGTCGATTGCACGACCGAGAGAAGCTGGTTGCGTTGGTGTACCAAGGCCTCTCGGATGGTCTTCAAAAGCTCGGGGTCGATCACCGACTTCGCGGGCCTTGCCGGCGGCCGAGGCGACTCGATGTGGGCGGGCCGCACCGGCTTGGGCGCGCTCGGGCGAGGCGCCGGGTTGGAAACCGGTTTCTTTGAATTACGAGATGTTTTCGTCTCTTCCATAGGTGCAGCAGGTTTCTTCGCCCCTGAGGGCTTCGCCGCCGTGCGGGCGGCCGGTCGGCTCACAGGTTTTTCGCGAGCAGCCTTGCCGACAGCACCCGCCTTCTTCGGCTTTTTCGACGCCGATGTTGACGACTTGCTGCTCGATTTCGCATTTCGTGAGGCGGCCATTTTTCACCTCTCGGTCCGGACGATTCAGCCGCATGGCCTGCGGGCCGCTTCCGTCAGGATTCGGGGACGCGGAAAGCGGCAACAGGATTATACGCAAGCCCTTCCAAGTCAAGGCGCTTATCCGTTTTAGTCATTGAATTCAGAGATTTCCAGCCCACGCCCGCGGAACGCCGAACAAGCCTCTTTTTCAAACGGGAAAAGCCATGACGCACGACTGGCAACTCATCGCGACGTTTCTGGGGGCGGCCGCCACGCTGGTGGGCATCCCGCTCACGGCCATCGTCTTCTACCTCAAGGTGATTCGCGAGGACCAGCGCGACTTCCGCTCCACCGTGGCGACGCGGGTCGCCCGCATCGAAGCCGAGTGCGACCGGATCGAGCACGCCGTCGAGCAGGTGGAGCGGCGATACACCACGAAAGAAGAATGGATGCGCGAGACCATGCTCGCCCGCACCCAGCTCGGCCGCCTCACCGAGCTGATGGCCCGCCTTCAGGCCGAGCTGGAAAGCTCCCGCGCCCTCGCCACCCAGTTCGTCCGCGCCACCAACGCCATCATCGAACTCACCGAGCGCCTCGGCCGCCGCTGCTGCGAACAGAACGACCAAACAGAGCCGCGCCCGTAAGGAGCCGTTTCAGAACCCACCACGGTAGTGGTGGGGGGTAAGCCTCGCATTTCCCATGCGGGGTTCTGAATCAGCGTAAAGTCCCCCAAGAGCCTATCTCAAATACCCGTGTGGAACCGGCGACTCGCCGTGGCGCGCCGACGGCTCGCGGCGCGCCGGGATCGGCATGTCTTCACACCGTTCCATTCCGCATCGCTCACCCTCTACGGACATTCCTGCCCGGAAAGCAGGCGATTCACAAACAACTGAATGTCCATCCCATCCACCACCAGGTCCTCGTTCATATCCCCGGGGCAGCACGCCACATCCCCGCCTCCGTCGCAGGCGTCGCCATTGCCGTCCGCGTCAGTATCCTCCTGTGTCGGGTTGGCGGCACGCGAGCAGTTGTCCTCATCGTCGAGGACGCCGTCATTGTCGTCATCGGGATCGCAGGCGTCGCCGATCGCGTCGGCGTCGGTATTGCGCTGGGTTGGATTCGCGATGGTCGCGCAGTTGTCGCAGGCGTCGCCGAGGCCATCGGCGTCCGCATCTTCTTGTAACGGGTTTATGACCGTCGGACAGGAGTCGCACGGGTCGCCCACGCCGTCGCCGTCGAGGTCGCCCGGTCCCGGATCATCCGGGCAGGTGTCGCACGCATCGCCCTGGCCGTCACCGTCGGCGTCCTCCTGCAGCGGATTCGGAACGCCTGGACAGTTGTCTATGCAGTCGAATTCCCCATCGCCGTCGGCGTCCGTCTCCGCGATGCCGCAACCACAAACGCCCGGATGATATTTACTGGGATCGAAAGGACAACCGTCGCAGGCGTCACCGTAGGCATCGGCGTCGAGGTTGGCCTGATCGGGATTCGACACATTGATGCAATTGTCACAGTCAATGCCGTGACCGTCCCCATCACTATCGAACTGGTCCGGATTGTACTGGATTGGACAGTTGTCACACCCATCGCCAAAGCCGTCTTCATCAGAGTCGAGCTGATCGTTGTTTGACTCGGCCGAACAGTTGTCACAAACGTCGCCGAG
>DATMEE010000015.1:0-8238 GCA_035557035.1 Phycisphaerae bacterium | reverse complement strand
CCCGATTCGAATCCGACGCCGGCAAAGGCTTTCTCAAGCACTTCGTCGAATGCTTCCCACGAGTTTGAAGAGATTAGCTCGCCCGCCCGCCCCGCCGTGACGAATTCTCCCGCCGCCTGCCGGACCACCGTCTCGCACTGTTGCCGCAGCCGGTCCGTGCGCGCCTCCCGCCTGCTGCCCAGAATGGTCCGGCGAAAGGCCTCCAGCTCGATCCGCTCCGGCACGACCTGCACCGATAGTTGAATGGTGGCGTCAAAGGCGAACCCGTCACTGGATCGCAGGCCGCCCATCGCATATTCAAGAAAGAAGGGCGCCGTTCGAACGAACAGGACTTCGCGAATCTCCCCCGCCTCCAGCGGCGTCCCCGCGGACAAAAGTGCCGGATGCCTGTCGCTGCCATAAACCAGCGCGACGCACGCAGGCGGCACCGCCACCTCGCGGGTGAAGAACCCGAATAGGTCTTCCGCCGAGGCGATGCGAGCCACCAGCAGCGGGTCCTGCGTCAGTTTCGCGATGTCGAACCGATCCTGCATGATCATTTTCTGTCAGTTCGTTGCATCGAACTGCTCGAAGCGGATCAAATCCTTCTTGCGTACGCTCGGCGGCGTCGATTGGATCATCTGCAGCAGGTCGCCCCGATTGATCGGCCGCGCCTCCCCGCCCCCCACCGCCTCCATGAACGGAAGCGTCGCGGCACGCTCAACAATCGACTTGATGTCCGCCCCGCTGTAGCCATCGACCAACCCGACGATCTCCGCGAAATCCACATCCGCCGCGAAAGGCCGCTTCCCCAGATAAATCTCCAGCAGTTTGTGACGGGCCGGCGCATCTGGCAGCGGCACATACACCTTTGAATCGAATCTTCCCGGCCGCATCATTGCTGGATCGAGCGCCCACGGCTCGTTCGTCGCGCCGACAAAAAGCAGCGGCCGATCTCCCTTGCGATCGAATCCCTCAATCTCCTGCAAAATCTGCGGCACGACGCGCGTCATCACGCTGCTGTTCGAATCGCGCCGGCTGGGCACCAGCGATTCCACCTCGTCTATGAAAATAATAGCCTTCGGCTCGGCCTTGGCGGCTTCAAAGAGTTTACGAATGTTTTGCTCCGCTTCGCCGACCCACTTGCTCAAGACCTGAGCAGGCGAAACCACGAACATCGTAGCCTGAATTTCCTTCGCAATCGCCTTGGCGATCATCGTCTTGCCCGTCCCCGGCGGACCGAAGAGCAGCAACCCCCCGCCCACCGCGATGCGATACTGCGCCGCCAGCTCCGGGTGAGCGAACGGGTAAATCATCTTCAGCCGAATCTCGTGCTTGACGTCCTCCAGCCCGGCGATGTCGTCGAAGCCGATGTCCGGCACTTCGCGAATGATCCAGTCGCTGGCTTTTCCTCCCGAGTCGTCGCCATCCTTCGCGGCCGCGCGGCGATTGGTGCGCTTGTCCTCCGAGCGCTGGTCGCACTGCTTGGCAAACTCGATCAGCTCCGCCGCCATCGCCTTGCGCCGCGTCCGTTGCGACGCGTTGTCGGTTTCACCGGCGATCTTGATCATCGCATCAGCCGCCTGCATGAGATAAGGCTTGGCCGCGGCATAGTCGCCGTTCTTATAGGCGGCGAGCCCGCGCTCTTTCAGGCGTTCGAAGGTGTCGTAGGAAACGGGCATTCTCTATCACTCAACTCTCTCAGCCGCCCAGTCGGTATGGACGGATCGTTTCGTCACATATGTTAACGCATCGTCATGCGACATTCATCCCATCGTCAGCCTCGCTGATTACCCTTAAAACGTCGACTCGAACAAGGAGGAGGCCCGGACATGAGCGACCGAAGCCAAAACATCGACGTGGGCGGCGCGTCCGAAACGCAAAGCGGCCGTAGTGAAAGTTCCGCCGGCCGGCCGGTCAAGGTTCGCATCGAAGACCCAAGCGCGCAGGCCAACCACGACTGTCCCCCTTATTTTCTCGCCGACTGGGAAAATATTCTCGCCATTCACTACGCGGTCGATCCGCAGCTCTTGCAGAAAGAGATTCCCTTTGCACTCGACTTGTTCAACAAGCAGGCCTACGTAAGCATCTTCGCCTTCCAGATGACGCGGGCGCGGCCCTACGGCACCGGACCCATCGGCGCGGCCATCTTCAAGCCCTTCGCCTCGCAGCCCAGCCTCAACGTGCGCACCTATGTGCGTCACAAGGGCGAACGCGGCATATTCTTCATGACCGAGTGGATGCCCAATCCCATCGGCGCCGTCGTCACCCGCACCATGTTCGGCCTGCCCTACCGCGTCGGCACCGTCGAACTCGGCGCCGTCAAACCTGACGGCGCCTTCGCGGCGGAAATCGTCGACATGCTCACACAGAAATCGCTCCGCTACCGCGGCCTGCGCGAGCTCAACCCCGCATACAAAACGCCCGCGCCCGAATCCCTCGAAGCCTTCGTCATGGAGCGCTACGTCACCGTCACCGGCGAGCCGTCCTTCGCCCGCACCCTGCGCGTCAACCACGCCCCATGGCAAATCTGCCGCGCCGACGTCGAGATCGAAGAGGCCAGCCTCCTGCAACTCACCCCGCACTGGCACAACCGCAGCGAATACATCGGAGCCTGCTGGTCCCCTGCCGTGCGAGACATTTCGCTGGACCGCCCCAGAATTGCCTGAAGCAGCGCGCCCTAAATACGAATTTATCTCCGCGCGGGCGCACCGGGCAACTATGATTCGTCACCATTGGATGGGTTTGCTCCGTTCTGGCGCAAAAATCGCAATGTGTTGCCTATTTTTGGAGGAGGAGTTTATGAGAAGGTGGAAGATGCTGTCTCTTTTCGGGGGCCTGAGCGCGTTGACGCTCTCAACGACGGCCAACGCGGAGCTGATCATTGGGTTGACAACCAGCCAGCAACTGGTGCGATTCGACAGTGCCACCCCCGGCACCATCAACGGCACCTCGCCGCTGATCACGGGTTTGTCCCTCGGCGAGAGCATCGTCGATATCGACTTCTACCCCGTGAACAATCTCCTCCACGGCCTGGGCACGACCGGCAATCTCTATCGCATTGACCCGTTCACGGGTCTTGCCACGCTCGATGCCACGCCCCAGTCCTCACTCGGCTCGCCGCTGGACATCGACTTCAATCCGGCCGCCGATCGGCTTCGAATCTTTTCCGCAGGCGATGCCAATTTCCGCATGACCCCCAGCGTCGGAACCGCCGGTCCCAACGGCGCCAATGCCGGCCTGGTCACCCCCGACGGAACCCTGTCCTACGGCAACGCCACCGATCCGAATCTTGTCGGCGCGGCCTACACCAACAACTTCGATGGAACTGCGACCACGACGCTGTACAGCCTGGATACCGGAACCAACAACCTGGCATCCACAGCGGCGGTCCCGCGTTCTCGACACTGGCAGCGGTCGGGCCGCTCGGCACTGACATCGGATCGCTCGTCGGTTTCGACATTTCGCCTTCGACCATCGCCTACGTCTCCGATGGCAACGACCTTTACACGATTGCCCTCGGCAGCGGCACATTGACGCCCGCCGGCGCCATCGGCGGACCCCTTTCGGTCGCGACGATCGCGGTCGTTCCCGAGCCGACCACCCTCGCGCTGCTCGCAGTCGGCGGCCTGCTGGCGATTCGTCGCCGCCGCGCGTAGTTCATCGATCCAGCTTTCAAAACAAACCCCGAAAAGGCGGTTTCCGGTATTCCGGAGCCGCCTTTTTCTTTGATCGCACGGAGAGCAGGCTGGCGTGACGATGAATCCGACCCGCTCGTTGCCGGAATTCCCACGCGTCGAGACATCTATCAACGGGGTGACTGCCACTGGAAACGGGAGATCATCGTGACCTCATCAAATCGAAGAAGCTTGTTCGCAATTCCTGCACTCCTGCTCGCCGCCCTCCCGAGCCTGCTTTCCTGCCAGAACAACTGCGGCAATCTGGTGCCGACCCTCGTCAACGTCGGCCTGCAGGAGTTCACCGTCACGCCCGCCACCGACTCCGCCCCGGCCGGCTGCGTCACCTTCCTCGTTGCCAATGCCGGCACGGTGTCGCACGAGTTCCTCGTCATCCGCACCGACCTCGCCCCGAACGCCCTGCCCACCAACAGCGACGGCAGCTATCAGGAAAACGGCCCGGGCACCGAACTGATCGACGAAATCGCCGAGATTTCACCCGCCGGAACGGCCGAGCTGACGCTCCTTCTCGAATCGGGCGACTACGTCCTGATCTGCAACATGGTCATCGGCAACGAAGCGCATTATTCCCTCGGCATGCGCGCCGCCTTCACCGTCAACTAGTCCGCTCGCTCAATACCGTTGTTTCGGCGTTTCGCTCCCGGCACGCCGGGTGCGTTCCTGCGTTTGACAACCGGCCGCCGCGCCTTCGGCACCTCAATCTCCCGCGCCCCCGACAAATACTGCCCCGTCAGCGATCGCGGGTTCGCCACGATTTCCTCATAATCCCCCGCCGCCACCACTTCGCCCCCGCGCACCCCCGGCCCCGGGCCGAAATCCACGATATGATCGGCCGCCCGCATCGTCTCCTCGTCATGCTCCACCACGATCACCGTATTGCCCATGTCGCGAAGCTTCTGCAGGCTTTCCAGCAGCTTGCGGTTGTCGCGCGGGTGCAGCCCGATCGACGGCTCGTCCAGCACGTACAACACGCCCACCAGCCCCGACCCGATCTGCCCCGCCAGCCGGATGCGCTGCAGCTCCCCGCCGCTCAGCGTCGGCGCCCCGCGATCCAGCGCCAGATAGTGCAGCCCCACGTTCAGCAGAAACTCCAGCCGCGCCCGCACCTCCTTCAGCACCTCCTCCGCGATGATCTTCTGCACCGGCGAAAGCTCCAGCCGGTTCAGTGTCTCGTGCGCCTCCGCCACCGACATGTTGCACAACTCGACGATGTTCGGCCCGTTTAGCCCAGTCCCGAATGGACCGGGTGAACGGCGTGAAGACTTTATTTTCTCGTTCGACGCCGCGCCCGAGTCCGCGGCGCCCATCGGCAATCGCACCGCCCGCGCCTGCGCATTCAGCTTCGCCCCGGCACAATCCGGACACGGCCCCCGCCGCATGTATTTCTCATAATACGCCCGCACGAAACCCGCCTTGGCCTTGCGATATTTCTCGCGCAGCTCCGCGATCACGCCCGCGAACGTCCCCCCGTGCTTCCACACCCCACCCGACCACCGCCACGCATAGGTGACGTGCCGATCGCCGGTGCCATACAGCAGCGCATCCCGCGCCTTCTTCGGCACCTCCTTCCACGGCGTCTTGAGATCAATGCCGATCGCCTTCGCCACGCCCTCATAAATGTGCCGCCGCCACTTCCCCGGCGGGCCCTTCAGCGGCGCGATGCAGGACGATAGAAAGTGCAGCGACTCGTCCGGCACCAGCAGATTCACGTCGAAGTCGTACAGCTCACCCAGCCCGTCGCACGTCAAACACATCCCCGCCGGCGCATTGAAAGAAAACATCTGCGGCGACGGCGGCTCAAACGATATCCCGCAATGCGTGCAGGCATATTTCGACGAATACACCCGCTCCGCGCTTTTCGCGACACGATCCTTGGATTCCATCCGTCGTTGTTCCGCGCGCGGGACTTCTTCATTTTGGCTTCGCCGTTTGGCGCTTTCGCCCTCCTCCATCGGCGCCACCACCAGCGACCCCTTCCCCACCCGCAGCGCCGTCTGCACCGCCTCCGACAGCCGCGCCCGCACCGCATCCCCGATCGCCAGCCGGTCGATCACCACCTCGATGTCGTGCCGCTGGTTCTTCTGCAGCGACAGGTTCTCCGTCAGTGCCACCACCTCGCCATCCACCCGCGCCCGCACGAACCCCGCCCGGATCAGATCGTCAAACAGATCGCGAAACTCGCCCTTCTGCCCCCGAGCCACCGGCGCCAAAATCAGCACCTTCACAGAGCCGCGGGCTATTGCCCGGGGCGAATCAACAGAGCCGCGCCCGTTAGGAAGCGGTAACCGCTGGCTTTCAGCACCCGTTTTTGAATGGTCGGCCCCTTTTTGATCCCCTGCGCGTTCCGCATCTCGCCTCGACGAGTCGCCCGCGAAGGCATTATCGGCGCGGCTCAGTTCTCCCGCGTAATTCCCCAAGATGCTCCCAATAATCTGCTCCACGCTCTGCGCCGTGATCGGCCGCCCGCACCCCGTGCAATGCTGAATCCCGATCCGCGCATACAGCACCCGCAGAAAATCATGCACGGCCGTCACCGTCCCCACCGTCGACCGCGGGTTCCACCCCGTCGTCTTCTGCTGAATGGCGATGGAGGGCGACAGCCCGGTGATCAGGTCGCAGTCCGGCTTCTGCATCTGCCCCATGAACTGCCGCGCATAGCTCGAGAGCGACTCGATGTACCGCCGCTGCCCCTCGGCATACAACGTGTCAAACGCCAACGAGCTCTTCCCGCTCCCCGACACCCCGGTGAAGCAGATCAGCGCATTCCGCGGCAGAGAGAGCGAAACCTCCTTCAGGTTATGCTCCCGCGCATTCTTGATCTCAATCGTCTCAGGTTCCATCGGAGTGACCAGGCTGTTTCAGAACCCCGGACGGCCAAGTCCGGGGCCTCGTTAGTCGAGCGATAGTTTTTAGGATCTCAGGAAGTGCGGCCACCTGGCGCGGCGGTCGCTGAAACACCAAGCTGAGCTGACTCATCCGGCCCGCTTCGCCAGAAGCTTCTGGACCTGAGGCACCAGGTCCACGGGGATTGCCATCATGGTCACCACCGTACTTCGATACGCTGCTTCGTCCTCAGCGACGGCGTCCTCCTCGGATTGATTGTCGTAATGGTCCGCCAGCGCCTTGACGGATCGCGCATTCCAGCCCTTTGGATAAACGTTGGAGTCTTTACGCGCCTTGCGAATCGCCTTTTTCTTGGTGATCTTGCGTTTCATCGTATTCCTCGCCTTCTCATGCGACGGTTATGCGCCTTCAGGGGCTTGCCTACCAGATCGTATGCCGTCACGACGAACATGCCTGCTCCGTCCTCGTCCGGCACGCCGACTACCTTCAAGAGTCGACCGGCACCCGTGCGGCCGATGAAGATACGCGAGTTCCGGCGTCCCGGCAGATTTCCAACGGCCGCCGCAAGACATCCTCGACTTCATTCTCGTCAACGCCGTGAGCAGCAATGTGCGGCAAGTATCTCCAACTGAGCTCCTCGGTTGGCGCGATCGGCATCGCCCGTCACGCGGTCGACATGATCCGCAGGCTTCCCATGCTCCGATCATCTGCCCCATGAACTGCCGCGCATAGCTCGACAGCGACTCGATGTACCGCCGCTGCCCCTCGGCATACAGCGTGTCAAACGCCAGCGAACTCTTCCCGCTCCCCGGTAAAAGCAGATCAGCGCATTCCGCGGCAGCGAGAGCGAAACCTCCTTCAGGTTATGCTCCCGCGCATTCTTGATCTCAATCGTCTCAGGTTCCATACGTGAATTCTAATCCGTCAATCGAAGGTGAGCGAAGGTGTGAAGGAGCGCGGAGACGGAATTCAAGACGTCGCCGCGGGAGGCGGAGGAGGAACGAGCGGCTCGAGCACCGCAATCAAGGGCGCGATGTGATTTTGCACAATTTCCCAGACCTTGGTCGTGTCGACCCGCGTGTAGTCGTGAACAAGCCGATGGCGCAGTCCCACGATTTCCGACCACTGAATTTCTGGGTGAGCCTGTCGATATTCGACTGATATCTTCGATGCCGCTTCGCCGATTATTTGGGACGCGCTGCGTGGCAAATTGAAGCATATTGTTGCCGGAGAACTTCTCCCATGTGACACCCGCATTGAACTCGCGTGCTCTGCGGGCATGAATCAGCATATCCAGCAAGAGATGTTCATCACGCCACATAGATCACACGCGCGTTGCGCAAGATGTGTTCCCGGCGCAGATAATTCTCACTGCGTTCGATCGACGACTTTGCCACCACGTCCACCCCGCGCCCCAGCAGGGCCGACAGGTCGGCGGCCAGGTCGTCATACTTCGCTCCCCACGGACCCGAATCGTCGTCCTTGAAACGGACCAGGAAATCAATGTCGCTGTCCTCGCGAAAGTCATCTCGCAGAACCGATCCGAAGACGCTTAACTCCGCAACGCCGTGTTTTTGACACAACGCCTCGATCGCCTCCAACGGCAACTCAACTCGAATGCCCGTCGCTAAAAACGTCATGGTGCCTCCATCATCCGCAAACTCCCGATTCCCGGCTATCTAGGATTCTAACCGCTGACGCCCATCCGCCTCAGTCA
>DATMEE010000014.1:0-4138 GCA_035557035.1 Phycisphaerae bacterium | reverse complement strand
CAGAGTCATATCTGGCAAACGTCTGTTGAAAGACTCGAAGGAACTCTACGGAGCTTAATGTTACGATTCCATCTCTGGCTACATTTATCTGAATCACGCCGTTCTCAATTCGTGGACACACTCCTCGAACTGGGTCGACTTTCAGGACGAAAACTCCTTGAAATCCATCAGGGAGAATATATGAAACCGGGAGTCCTGTTCGAGGTGGTGAATACACGATGGCATACGCCGTCGCCATCAGTATGAGAAAAAAGACCCAATACTTCTTCTTCATGCGTAACTTTATGCGCCTCCCATCTTCCGATGGGCCGCATAACTCAGACAGGCAACAATATCGTCGGCGGTTAAGTCGGGAAAGTCGCGGAGGATTTCTTCATGAGTCATGCCGGAGGCAAGGTAACCCAGCACATCGTACACGGTCATACGCAGACCTCGAATACACGGCTGGCCACCCCGCTTACCGGGTTCCATGATCAGAATTTTGCGGTAATCCATATGCGTTGCCTCGCTCAATGAGTATAGCCGAATCGCGGCAACCGTACTCGCCCTTATCGGTCTGGGTGAACACCCATCGGCCTCGCGCGGAGAATTACCGTGCATTGAATGAAGCACAGCACCAGGCCCCAGCAGAAGACGCCGCCGTCGAGCAAGTGCTCCGCCACATCCTCCGGCAAAATGCCCTCGCTGAGAATCACGAGCAGAACGAGCTGCACCACCAGCCCGGCGACGAACCAGGCTCGGAAGCGGTCGGTGTGCGGCCGGCAGGTGAGGGCGTACCAGACGGCGACGAAGACGATGGGCAGCGTGGTGGCGTGGTGCTTCCAGGTGCGCTCGCTGAGCAGCAGCATCGCCAGCAGCACGAGCGAGAATTCGAGCAGCCGACGCACGTCGCGGCGGTCGGGCGTTTTTGTGCGGCAGAAGAATGCGAGTGCGGCGAGGACCGGCAGGGTGATCGCGGGCTTTAGCAGACGACCGAGAGAAGTGGCGGGGCGGGCCATGTCCTCCATGCCGCTCTGAAACGCGAGCTCGACGGGCATGTCTTCAATTTTGAGGAGGCCGGCGTTGCCCAGCAGGCGCATGGCGACGCCGAACAGCGACTGGTTGGCCGGCTCGTGCGCGGCGTAGCCGTGGATGGCGAACGGCGCGACCAGCATGTCGAACCAGCTCCGCAGATATTCCCAGTTCTTGTCGAAACCGAGCACGAGGCCGGGGATGAGAAAAAAGAACAGCGCCAGCCCCACAACCGTTCCGGCGAGCACGCGCCATTCACGCTTCCAAGCAAAATAGACGACCGCCAGAGCAGGCGTGAGCTTGGTCGCGACCGCCAACGCCAGTAAAATCCCCGCGGCGAAGTCCATTCGGCGAACGTAGAGTGCCCAGGCAAGGGCCAACCAGACCAGCATAAAGACATTCAGATTGCCGTGCGTAATGTCGGAGACGATGGGGCGCAGCGAGTAGACTGCTGCCACGAGCAGGACACCCACCGGCACATCCGACGGTCGCGGATTCGATAGTTCCGAGTCGGATCGCCCCATGCCGCGAACGATCAGCGCCATCCCCACGAAAAAGCCCGCGATTTTGAGGATCGACCATATGACGGCCGCGCCGACGTAGCCGAGCTTGGTGAGGGGCGCGAGGCAGATCAAGACGAACGGCGGGGTGGGAAACCAGTGACCGAAGCCGTAGGGGTTGGCTTCATTTTTTCCGTCGAGCAACAGTTCGGCGGTGGGAAACCAGCGCCCCAGGGCGGTGCGGTGCCGCGTGCCCGACTCTCGAAAGAGACTGTCATCGACCTCCTGAATCTTGATGACGAACTGCACCGACGGAATAACAAGAGCGGTGAGCAGGACTAGCAGCAGGGCGATCTTGACGGGCTTGCGCGAAAGGAATCGTTCGTCGAGACGGCCGAGCAAGGTCTGACGGTAAGCGCGGTTCAATGCGGCGCGTCCCACGCGAATCAAAGCCAGTTCGCAATCACCCTGCCTCGGTGAGGCGGGGCTAAACAGATCGCCTATTCTTCGTCCTCTTCCTCTTCCGGGCCGGCGTTGGCATTCGAAGCGTTGGCGTTTGAAGTCGCATTCGTATTCGAATTGGCATTCACGTTGGCGTTCTTGTTCGATTTTGCGTCGCCATTCGAATTCGCCTTCGCGGCAGCAGCGCCCTCCTCGCCCTCCTCATCCTCTTCTTCCTCTTCCGCCTCGTTCGCGGCGGTCCTGGCACGCTCGGTGGCTTTGACAACTTCGGCCACGGGCAGGATCAGCACGTCGGCGCTGCCTCGCGTGCCACCTTCGTCTTCGGGGTCGGGCGATTGCAGGACGGCCACTCCGACCACTGCCGCGTGATCGTCAAAAACCGGCATGCCGATGCTCGTCTGCGTGAATTCCAGCGAGGCCGTCGGCACCAGCAACTCGCGCGGCTTCTTCGTGGTGCCGCCCAGATACCCTTCATTCACCACGAAGGCGCGGTCGAAAAACTTGTCCATGCGGCGACCGGAAAGCAGACGGTCTCCGAGTGCCGGCACGACGCCCTTTGATAGATCGAGAGAGGTGTAGCCCTTCTCGTCGGGCGTCTTGATCTCCACCCAGGAAAGATCAAGTTCCGGGTCGCTGGTGAGGAACTTGGCCTCGACGCCCTCGGTGTCGTCGCCGATGAGGACTTTGATGTCGGTCGGCGTGATGCTGGTGGCCATGCGCCGATAGAGCCGCGAGGTGCCAAGCTGCAGGCTCGAACAGAGCACCAGTCCCTTCGGCTCGATCATGAGGGCGGTGAACTCGCGCTCCTGCTCCTGCGCCCCGCTGGACCCCTGAACCTTCAGCACGCACTTGATGGTCACGAGCGCCGGGGCGGCCTCGTCGAAGAGTTGCTTGTAGATCGCCTTGGTATCGGCTCGCGCGACGCCGGCCGTCGCCAGCAGAGCGACTGCGAGCATGGTTGGCGTGCAGAGTCTTCGGTGGTGGGATGCAAATCGCATTTTGTAATCACTCCTCGTTCTTTTCCGATGCGCCGGAGCTGGTTTCGTTTTGCTTGCCGGCTTCACCGGTGGAAGCGGCGGCGTCCTCTTTCAATTCCGGATTCCACTCCGGTTCGACGAATTGAAAGCGCGTCTGAATGCCGCGCAGCACAAGAAAGACCACGCGCTCGGGCTTTTCTTCGGTGATCTTCTTCATGGCTTTGCGGTAGCTCGTTCGGCTCTGAATCGGATATTCATTGATTTTTTGAATCAGATCGTCGCTGCGAATGCCGCCCATGCTCGCCCAGCCGCCGCTCTCGACCTGCTCGACGATGACGCCCTTCACGTCTTTCTCCCACTGATTCTCATCTCGGTCGAAGAAGGTGATGTTGCGCACGGTCATTTCGAAGTCCTTGTTCTCGATGCGGCGGGCCTCGCTCGGCCCCGGGCGCGTCAGTTCGAGCTGGACCTCAACGTCCTTCTTTTCCTCGCCGCGAACGACCGACAGCGTGGCCGCGCCCGACGGGTCGAGCTTCTTGATCAGCCGCGCGAGCAGGCCTGCGTCCTGCATTCCCTGGATGCGCAGCTTTTCGCCATTTAGTGCCACGATCAGGTCGCCCACGCGCAGGTCGGAATCGGCCGCACGGGTTCGAGGATACACTCGCGTGATGCGAAAGCCCGGCTCGCCGCCGAGTTTCTTGGCGAGCTTTTCCACGATCGGCTGGGTGGCGAGGCCGATCCAGGCCTTGCGGATGTCGCGCGGCGGGTCATTCGGCTCGTCCGGCTTGGGCTTGATGACCGTGAGATGATTCTTGCCCTCCCGGTCGAATTCGATCAGCACGTACTCGGGCGGCGTCTCAACCTCCATGATTCGCTTGTATAGCTTGACCAGTGCTTCCATGCTGGCGACCGGCTTGCCCTCCACCTTGAGAATGATGTCGCCGAAATTCAGGGCCGGCTCGGCCAGATCGGCCGGACCGCCGGAGCGCACGCCGTTCACCAGAGCGCCCGAAGTGTCAGGCCGGTGCATCTCCAGCGCGATGCGCTGGGTCATCTCTGAAACAGTAATGCCCCATGAGCGCAGTGACGTGGATTCGCCGCGGTCTTTGCGCAGTTTCTCGGTGGCGACCGAAACTTCTTTGATTTCGTCTTTTCGCTGAAAGTTGAATTTGACGGCCGATCCGATCG
>DATMEE010000013.1:0-2448 GCA_035557035.1 Phycisphaerae bacterium | reverse complement strand
TCGGCCATCAGCTCGCCGAGCTGCATGAGCCGCACGCGGTTCTCGGCTTCATCCTCTTCGGCGAACTCCACCACGAGGAGCGCTTCGGGGTCGCCGCGCACGGCCGCGTCGATGGTCGAGCGAAACATCTCGATCTCGCGGCCGAGCGCTATCATCGTGCGGTCGACGAGTTCCACGGCGATGGGCTTGAGCGTGACGAGATGCTGCGCGGCGTCCATCGCCTCGTAGAAGCTGCCGAAATGACAGACGCCAACCGCGCGGTTGCGAATGAGCGGCCATAGCTTCAGCTCGATTTTCGTGCTGAACGCCAGCGTCCCCTCGGACCCGACGAGCATATGCGCCATATTGTTGCCGGCGCTGCTGGGGATCACGGCATCCAGATTATAGCCGCCCACGCGCCGCTGCACCTTGGGGTAACGCGCGGCGATCTCCGCTTTTTCGCGCTCGCCCAGACTGAGCAGGTCGCGGAACAAGCTCCTGCCGGGTTCGTCGAGATTGGCCCGCGCTTCGCCGGGCGTCAGCGCCGCGAAACGCAGCAGGCTGCCATCCGCCAGGGCCGCTTCGATCGAAATGGTGTTGTCGCGCATCGTGCCGTAGCGCAGCGAGCGGCCGCCGCAGGAATTGTTTCCGGCCATGCCGCCGATGGTCGCGCGCGACGCCGTCGACACGTCCACGGGAAACCACAGCCCATGCGGTTTGAGTTGCCGGTTCAGATCGTCGAGCACGATGCCGGGTTCGACGACGCAGCTCCGGCGCTGCGGATCGAATGAGAGAACGCGGTTGAGATGTTTGGAGAAGTCGACAATGAGGCCGCGATTGACGGTCTGTCCGCATTGCGATGTCCCGCCACCGCGAGCCGTGACCGTCGCGCCATGCTCCCGGCCGATGGCAAGGGCACGCAATGCGTCGTCGATCGTGCGCGGGGCCACCACTCCCAGCGGCATCATCTGGTAGAAGGACGCGTCCGTCGCGTAGCGCCCGCGATTGAAGGCGTCGAACATGACGTCGCCCGCCACCTCCTTTGCGAGGTGGGTGGCCAAGCCGCTTTGCTTCGATGGGTTAGGCGAACTGCCGACGGTTGCCCACACAGCCGCAAACTCCAGAAATGATGCGCTTCGCTCCGATCGTCTTTTTAGGTATGCATTTGCTAGATATATCCGCTTGCGACTAAATGCATGCAAAATCTTGGCGGAACTACGGATTGGCCTGCCCGCGCAGATATTCGCACACGGCGTCGCATTTCCTCTGCATATGCTCGAACATCAGCATGCCAAGTTCGTCGCCGGCCTTGCGGCGCAACGCATCCACAATCTGCTCATGCTCGCGCATCGCATCTCCGAGGCGGTCCCGGCCGACCAGATTTGCGGAGTAGCGAAGGCGGCGCACCACGGAATTCAGATTTGCATAGTTCGCGCTGAGGACGGGGTTGCCGGCTGCGTCGACGATCGCTTGGTGAATCCGCTGATTCAGTCGGAAATAGTCGGCGAGTTCATGGCGGAGATAATGGGCGTACATTTCGAGGTGCATCTTTTCGATTTCCGCAATCGCTTCATCGGTGATGCGTGAGCAGGCGAAGCGGCCCGCGACGAAATCCAATCCGGAAATGACCTCGAACAGGTTGCGGATGTCGGCCTCGGAGAATTGCCGCACGCGGGCGCCGCGATTGGGCAGCAGTTCGATCAGGCCTTCGGCGGCCAGCACCTTGAGCGCCTCGCGCAGCGGCGTGCGCGAGACGTTGAACCGCTCGCACAATTCGCGCTCCGGAACCCGGATGCCGGGGGCGAGATGGTCTTCAACAATGAAGTCACGCAGCTGGTTGACCAGATCCTCGTGGAGGGAAGCAGGCTCGTTCTCGACAAGGCGAAGAACGCTGGCTCGCATCAGATTTTTCAAGTGGGTTCATCCTCGGTCGTCATCCCGAACGCGAATCTGGACAAGCAACCTGATTTCCGGCTTGTGCAGCGCAATGTTTTGGATACATTCAGTTGCGGTTTTACGCAAGGTGTGAGCTTGGTCTGAATGCAAAAACGAGCCACAGGCAATCGCGCGCCGCTTCATACCGGCAAGCATTTCCTGCAGATCCCGGGGCCGACCAACGTTCCGGATCGCGTTCTGCGCGCAATGGACATGCCGACCATCGATCATCGCGGACCGGAATTCGCGCAGCTCGGCCTGGAGGTCCTCGAAGGCTGCAAGGCGGTGTTCGGCACTCGAAATCCGGTGGTGATCTATCCGTCCTCGGGCACCGGGGCCTGGGAGGCCGCGATCGTCAACACGCTGGCCGCCGGCGATCGGGTGCTGATGGCCGAAACCGGCCATTTCGCCGCGCTGTGGAAGGCGCTGGCCGAAAAATTCGGGCTGGAGGTGGATTTTCTTGCCGGCGACTGGCGCCGGGGCGCGCCGCCCGAGACGATCGAGGCCCGGCTCGCCGCCGACCGCCCGCACAGT
>DATMEE010000012.1:0-3688 GCA_035557035.1 Phycisphaerae bacterium | reverse complement strand
CAGAAACAAGTTCCCGACCCCGTCCAGGCGTCTAACGATCAACTCGGTTTCAACCAGCTGGCGCCTTTTATGTTGCGCCAGGAGGTTGACTCGTGGTTCTTCGAAATCGGCATCCCGTTGGTGACAGCGTCGATGAACGTTCCGTTCGTGAGCTCCCTTGACCTCGATATCGCCTGGCGCCGCGAGGGATTCAGCGACACCAATCTTCTTCGGGTGAGGGCATCGCCACTTCAGACGACAGCTAGCTATGTTAACGAGAATCCCGACGAAGACTTCGGTGGCTCTCCGAGCGTTTCCCTTCGTTACCAGCCGATTGCGGATCTGCTGCTGCGCGCCTCGTGGCGGCAGTCGATTCGGCCGCCGGCCTTCGAAGAGCTGTTTACTCCAGTCAGTCAAATCTTTCCGGTGCTTTTTGGGGTGAACCCCGGTATTCAGCCGCCCCTGGGTGTCTTTCAAGGCGGAAACGCGGCGCTAATCCCAGAGACGACTGATTCCTACTCCGCTGGCGTGGTCTGGTCACCGAATTTCGCCCCTGGCTTTGTCTTGACGTTGGACGCCTACCAGATGTTCACGACGAATCTGATCCTCGACCCGGCTTCCTTTGCGCAGGTCTTGATCAACAGAAACGTGCTAGATCCGGACGGCTGCGGCCTTGGCCTTCCTGGAGAAGACGGTGGTCCGCGGCTGGGTCTCACGCGCCTGCCCAATGAACCGGATGGTCGCCCAGGCCGGATAGACTGCATCGATACTGGCTTCGGCAATGCTGGCAAGCGTCTTGTTCAGGGAGTGGAGGCCACCGCGGTCTATGAGCTCCCGACGGAGCGCTGGGGCAAATTCACATTCTCGGGTGGCTACAATCATATCTTCACCTGGAAGGCGCAGGCGGGCGTTGGGCCCTTCAATAGCTTCCTGGGAAATTACAACAATGGCACACTCCCGCTCGGTCCCGGAGCGATTCCCTGGAACAAGGGTTTCCTTCGCGGCGAATGGGAGTGGAGACATTTCGATTTTGTCGCCACGGGAAATTACATCGGCGATTTCCGGGACGACCCGAGCTTCGATAGTATCGTCCGCGACGAACCCCGACATGTGCCGAGCTACATCACGCTCGACATGCAGTCGAGCTACGAGTTTGTGAAGCCGGAAGCCGGGCCGACATATACGAAGGACGCGAAAGAGAGCAAGAATGTGATGCAGCCGGCGGCTGAAACCTCGTCGATCTGGCAACAATTACTCTGGGGTACCACGCTCACGGTCGGCGTGAATAACGCCTTCAATCGCAATCCTCCCACCGTACTGGCCGCGCCGAACGACAACCACGACACGTCCCTCCACTCCATTCGAAACCGCTTCTACTACGTCGCGTTGAGCAAGAAGTTCTGAACGGGCGGGATGCCGTTCGCTCGATCGGGCCGGGGAGATTTGCACCGCGTTGGAATCGAACCAACAACCCAGTGATTAAGAGTCACTTGCTCTGCCAATTGAGCTAGCGGTGCGCAACGGTTTTCAAAAAAGCGAAGGCAAACTACACATCGCTGTCCGCTGCACAAATGCGATCCTGCATTACCTTGAGAAGAGACTATCTTGAGCACGAGAGAGCGCATGATGTCCGAATCGGATCCCAAAAACGGCGCCGAGCATGAGACGCAACACGATACCGTTGCGCAGAAGCCGTCGCAGCCACGCTCAGGCACGCCGCTGACTCCGCCGGCGGTCGGAGCCGATCTGGATCAGGCAAATCCTAGCCCGGGCGCGCGGCAGCCTGTCGAGACGGAGGCGGCCAAGATCACCGAACGGCCCAAAGTGGCGGCGGGGCTGCCGGCGATTTACGAGACGACACGTTTTGCGGTGGGGGAGATGGGTTTGATGCGTGGCGCGAAGGCGTTGCTGAAGGTCAATCAAAAGGCTGGGTTCGACTGCCAAAGCTGCGCCTGGCCCAGCCCCGATGAACATCGCCAGGTCGCGGAGTTTTGCGAGAACGGGGCGAAAGCCGTCGCGGACGAGGCGACGACCAAGCGCGTCACGGCGGACTTTTTTCGCGAGCATTCGCTCGATGATCTTCGTCTGCGAAGCGATTTCTGGCTCGGCCAGCAGGGTCGTCTAACGCAACCGATGGTGAAGCGCGCCGGCGCCATGCATTATGAGGCGATCGCGTGGGACGACGCCTTCAAGCTGATCGCGGCCGAACTACACGCGCTGCCGACGCCGAATGCCGCGGCGTTCTACACGAGCGGCCGGACGAGCAATGAGGCCGCGTTTCTCTACCAGCTTTTCGTCCGGCAATTCGGAACGAACAATCTGCCGGATTGCTCGAACATGTGCCACGAGTCGAGCGGCGAGGCCTTGAACGAGGTGATCGGGATCGGCAAAGGATGCGTGACGCTCCACGATCTCGAACATACCGACGCGATTTTCATCATCGGCCAGAATCCCGGCACGAATCATCCGCGCATGCTTTCCAGTTTGCAGCGCGCGAAGGCGACACACGATGGAAACCCCGGGGCGACGATTGTCTCAATCAACCCGATGCCGGAGATCGGCAGTTTTCGTTTCAAGAATCCGCAGGACCTGAAGAACCCGCTGCGTCTTCCCGATTTTCTGCTCGGAAAAGGAACCGAGCTAAGCGATCTCTGGCTGCCGATCCGGATCAATGGCGACGTCGGAGTGCTAAAGGGGATCATGAAGGAAATGCTGGCCGCGGAGGAGCGAAATCCCGGGACAGTCTTCGATCACGATTTCATCCGCGACTACACGGTTGGATTTGACGCGTTCATCGGCGATCTCCGCGCGGCAAGCTGGGACGACATCCTGGTCAGCAGCGGCGTCACGCGAGAACAAATCCGCGCGGCGGCTGAAACCGCGATAAAAGCGAAGCGCATCATCTGCTGCTGGGCGATGGGCCTGACGCAGCACAAGAACGCCGTCGCGACCATTCAGGAAATCATGAACTTCCTCTTGTTGGGTGGAAATATCGGCCGGTCCGGCGCGGGCCCCTGTCCGGTCCGCGGCCATTCCAACGTGCAGGGCGATCGCACCATGGGCGTCTGGGAACGGATGAACGACACGTTCATGAAAAAACTCGGCGACGAATTCCGCTTCATCCCGCCGAAGGAGCACGGCCACGACACCGTCGAGACGATCAAGGAAATGCATCGCGGGCATGTTCGCGTCTTCTTCGCCTTGGGCGGCAATTTCCTCGCGGCCACACCGGACACGGAATACACCGCGAAGGCGTTGCGCAGTTGCCGCCTCACGGCGCATGTCGCGACCAAACTCAATCGCTCGCATCTGATCACCGGCGAAATTGCGCTCATTCTCCCTTGCCTCGGCCGTTCCGAAATCGATCGGCAAGCCCGTGGTGAGCAGTTTGTGACCGTCGAGGATTCGATGGGCATCATCAATCCGTCACGTGGAGTCCTCGAACCGGCGAGCGAGCATTTGCTCAGCGAGCCCGCCATCGTCGCCGGGCTGGCCGGGGCCACCCTGGGCGATCAGAGCACGGTCGATTGGAAAAGCCTCGCCGCCGATTACAACCGGATTCGCGACCACATCGAGCGCGTTATTCCGGGCTTTGAGCGCTTCAACGAGCGGATCGCGCAAGATGTGTTCTATCTCCCGAACGCCGCGCGAGACCACCGCAAGTTCAATAACGATGAGGGGAAAGCGAAGTTCACCGTTCATCCGATCC
>DATMEE010000011.1:0-2808 GCA_035557035.1 Phycisphaerae bacterium | reverse complement strand
GCCGCGACCGCAACCCGACGGTAGGCACAAGCGCCGATGAAATGATCATTTCGATTCGCGTGGTGGCGACGGCCGATACGTTGTCGGCCGCGGAGACGATGGTGTTGGCGGATTTCGCAGAGATTCGGGGTCGACTCGGCGGCGTTGTATTCGGCGAAGGAGACGCGACGCTTCAGAGTGCGGCCGCGTCGATGCTGATCGCGGGCAAGCTGACGATTTCGACGGCGGAGTCTTGCACGGGCGGGTTGGTTGCGGTGCGGTTGACGGATGTTGCCGGTTCGAGCGCGTACATGATGCAGGGATTCGTGACGTATTCAAATGCATCGAAGGCGCGGCTGCTGGGCGTGACGGAAAAGTTGATCGAGGCGCACGGGGCGGTGAGCCGGGAGGTGGCGGCGGCGATGGCGGAGAATTGCCGGCGCGTGTCGGGGACGGACTACGCGATCGGGGTGACCGGCATCGCGGGTCCGAGCGGCGGCACGGCGGAAAAACCGGTGGGACTGGTGTATGTCGCGCTGGCGACACCTTCGGAGACGATCGTGAAGGAGTTGCGGCTGGGGGAGAATCTGCGGCGGGATCAGATTCGAGACCGGACGGTCAAGGGGGTGTTGAACCTTCTGCGATTAGAACTCATGCGGTGAGCGTTTTCGGTGTATCTACGATTCCGCCGCTCCTTCGGAGCGGACTGGTAATAAGCGTCGACATGTCCACGAGTTCCGCTCCGCTTCACTCGTGGCTACAGTCCGTCGCTCCTTCGGAAAGAAGACATGTAGCGCTCTCATACTAATCTTTTGAAGGTGCCCCTGGCGGATCGGTTTCGACCTTGTCGCGCTCTTCTTCGGGCAGTTCCTTACCTGCCTCGCGGGCCAATTCGGCCGCAATCTCGCCCGCCTCGGCGCGATAGGCACGGCGGATCAGCTCCGAATAGGTACGGGGGGACATTTCGAATTTGAGCAGTTGCTTCGCGGCTGCATCGGCCTTTTCGAATTCGCCCACTCCAAGCAGAACTTCGTAATGCCGGCCGACATCGTCGATGAGCGACTTCCGATCGTGCTCCTCCATCTCTTTGGCAAGCTCCTGATGCTGCGTCGCAAAGTACTTTCGATCCCTCTCGTAGGACTCAAACTCGGAGTCAATCCCGCGAACCGGATCACCGCCGTCATCGACGATGTCCTTGTATCGCCGCGCGTCGACCAGGCGGTCGACGATGTGATGGAGCATGCGCTTGCGGGCGGGCTTCGCTTCTTCACCCAAGGCGCGCAGCTTGTCATAGAATTGAATCGAACGATCGTCCTCGCCGATGTGGCCGTTGATGGAACAGCAATCCGACGCGATCTCGGCGACGGAAGGCGTGGAATCGGCCGTCAGGCCGCGAATCAGTCCGGTGATGAATCCTGGTTTCTTTTTCTTGGCGGTCTTGGCGGATTTGCCTCCGCCATTTTTTTTGCCTGAGTAATCCGAAATGACTTTTTTCTCGCAGGCGTCGCGTCGCTTGCGCAACGCCTCGAGGGCCGGCGGATACTCGCGGCCGAGGTCGGCGATGCTGCCGAGCAGGAATGAAACGCGAACGCCACCGTAGGAGGGATTGTGCTTTTCGCCCTCGTCCCAGCACCACAGGTATTCCCGCAGGGCCTCCTTGTATTGCCCTTTTTGACGCAGCGCGTCGCCGAAGGTGCTTCGGGCCTTCCAATCGGTGGGGGTTCGCTCCGCGGCGCGCCGTGCCCGTGAAAGGCTGTCGCTTCCGGACTGGGCGGCTGTCACGTCAGAGAGAAACGTTTTGGCGTCGCGATAGCCGACGAGGCGATCGAGTTCGGCGCCGTCTGGCTTCAGAAGGATGATGGTCGGGTACGCCGAGATGCGATATTGCTTCGCCAGGTCCCGGAGCTTTTCAGCATCCATCTTCAGGCCGATCGCCTTTTCATTGAACCATTTGATCACGTCGGGGTCCTTCCAGGTGGTCTTGTCGAGCATTTTGCACGGGCCGCACCAGGTGGTGTAGAAGTCGATCACAATGAGCTTGTTGTCGGCCGCAGCCTGTTTCTTGGCGGCTTTGAAGTCCAGATCTTTGAAAGGCTCCTCGGCATGGATCGGAACGGAAGCAACCGCGGACAGAACCACCGTGAGGAAGAGAGCGTGTCGTGCAGGGTTCACGTTTGATCTCCGGCTGGCCAATGTTCTTTCGAACGTCGTGGAAAACGGGCGATGCAGTATTATGTGCTCGCGGATTCGTGGGGACAAACCGTTCTCTCGTCGCGTGTCCTTCGGCGGCTTCGGTATCGGCGATTTGCGGCCCCCTTCAAGCCCGCGTGCCGTGTGCTTTGCGACGGCCGGGTTGTCGCTAGAATGGAGGGTTCGAATCTGCTCTCGCGCGTGGTGGAGGCGGCGTTTTGGCGGCCGGCGTCCTGCGATTGGCGGTTTCATGGAGAGGTGTCCGAGTGGCTGAAGGAGCCGCATTCGAAATGCGGTCTGCGGGTAACTGCAGCGGGGGTTCGAATCCCTCCCTCTCCGTTGTAATTTTGGCGTCCTCAAATTGGTTGGCCTGGCTCACGGCGCGATCAATTGTGCGGCGAAGGACTGCACGTCCGATCCATTGATCAGTGAATCGGGCAGCAGGTCGGCATTCAGAATGTTGCAGTCCTCAAAGGCTGCGTCGTATTCCACCGGATCGATCAAAGCCAACACGAACGGCTCGATGTCCTGCGTGTCAAATGCGCCATCACAATTCAGATCGCCGGGGATCTCGCATTCATCCGGCGCGCCATTGAGGTTCGCGTCGACGCTCGAGCCAGTCGCGATGTCGCATCCGTC
>DATMEE010000010.1:0-11589 GCA_035557035.1 Phycisphaerae bacterium | reverse complement strand
CCTCAAGCTGCTCGTGCAGCTCGCGGACGAATCGGGTCTCCGAGCGAGAATCGACGCCATGTTCCGCGGCGAGAGGATCAACGTCACGGAGAATCGGGCCGTGCTGCACGTCGCCCTGCGCGCGCCGCGGGGGGCATCCATCTTCGTCGATGGCGAGAACGTGGTGCCGCAGGTGCATGACGTGCTCGACAGGATGGCGGAATTCGCCAACCGCGTGCGAAGCGGCGAGTGGAAGGGCCACACCGGCAAGTGCATTCGAAATGTGGTCAACATCGGCATCGGCGGATCCGACCTCGGGCCGGTCATGGCCTACGAAGCGCTCAGGCACTACAGCAATCGCGCCATGACGTTCCGTTTCGTCTCCAATATCGACGGCACGGATTTGGTCGAGGCGACCCGCGACCTCGATCCGGCCGAGACGCTTTTCATCGTCGCATCAAAGACCTTCACCACGCTCGAAACCATGACCAATGCGCAGAGCGCGCGCGACTGGTCGCTCAAGGCATTCGCCGGAGACGTCACATCGGTGGCACGTCACTTCGTTGCCGTTTCGACCAACGCCGAACAGGTGACCGAGTTCGGAATCGACACCGCCAACATGTTCGGCTTCTGGGACTGGGTCGGCGGGCGTTACTCGATGGGCTCTGCGATCGGCCTGTCGACCATGCTCGCCGTCGGCCCGGACAACTTCCGCGACATGTTGGCCGGCTTTCACGAGATGGATGAGCATTTCCGCACGACGCCGTTCGAGCGCAACCTGCCGGTCGTCCTGGCGCTATTGGGCGTGTGGTACACGAATTTCTTCGACGCGCACACCGCCGCGGTGTTGCCCTACGAGCAGTATCTGAAGCGATTTCCGGCCTATCTCCAGCAGTTGACGATGGAAAGCAACGGCAAGCACGCGACGCTGAGCGGCGCCGAGGTAAGCTATCAAACCGGCCCGATTTATTGGGGGGAGCCGGGAACCAACGGCCAGCATTCCTTCTATCAGTTGATCCACCAGGGAACCCGGCTCATTCCGTGCGATTTCATGGCATTCGCAGAGCCGCTCAATCCACTGGGGCGTCACCACGACATGCTCCTCGCGAATGTGTTTGCCCAGGCGGAGGCGCTGGCGTTCGGAAAGACGCGGGAGGAGGTAGAGGCCGAGGGGACGCCGGACCAAATCGTTCCGCACCGGATTTTCGAGGGGAATCGCCCGTCGAATACGATCATCATCGAGCGCCTGACTCCAAGGTCTTTGGGCGCGCTGGTGGCACTCTACGAGCATTGCGTTTTTACGCAGGGCGTCATCTGGGACATCGATTCCTTCGACCAGTGGGGCGTCGAGCTGGGCAAGGTTTTGGCGCAGCGCATCATCCCTGAGCTGGAGACGTCCACGGAGCCCAGCCTCGGTCACGACAGCTCGACCAATGCGTTGATTCGCCGATGCCGCAAACTCAGGGATGCCGGCGGAGGGCGCCGCTAACGCGATAACGCGGCGGCGCTACTGGACGCTGAAATCATCACCCAAATCGCTGAGCAGGGTGTGTGCGACCCCCGCGCTCGCCCCCGGGGCCCAAATCTCGACGTTCCGCGTCTCGGGGTTTTGAATTTCGACTCTTGATTTCGATTTTCGTCCCTCGGCGTTCTAACGCTGCGTCACGTCCTGCGACCGACGATCCTTTGAGCCGGCCGGCGGGGCCGGTTCCTCTTCGGGGGCGGCGAGGAAGGCGTGGTTGGAGCGAATGCGTCGTCGCTTGCGCGCCCGGCGCTTGCCCTTTTCGATCTCCGGAATTTCGGCCTCCTCGATTTCCCAGAAGGCGATCACGTCGCCGCGGCCGAGGAACTTGGCCTTGACCAGGGCGAGGTCGGCCTCGTTCATGATTTCGTCGGCGTCGAAGGCCGCGTCCTTCCCGTCATAGATGCTCACACCGAAGCTGGCCGAGAAGTGCTTGGGACTCGAGCCGGCGTCAAAGGCGATCGAGGAAAAGGTCCGCTCCATCCGGGTGCAGAATTCCTTGGCCCGCTCGCGGGTGGTCTTCTTGAGCACGACGGCCATGGTGTCGCCGGCGATCCGCCCGACTTTGCAATCGGCGGAGACGAAGCGCTTCAGCAGCCGCGCGAAGGTGAGGATGATCTCGTCGCCGAAGTCGTAGCCATGGCGCTGATTCACGGCGGTGAGATTGTTGATGTCGCCGAGGACCAGGGCGCTATCCGACTGGTCGCGCCGGGCCGAGATGATGCCGTCGGTGATATTGAGAAAAGTCTGCCGGCGATTGTCCACGCCGGTCTGCGGGTCTTGCGTGGCCAGCTTCTTGTACACTTCCCGAAGCGCCCGCTCGCGCAGGACGACTTGCAGGCGTGACACCAGCTCGACACGCCGCACCGGCTTGGTGAGCAGATCGTGAGCGCCGGCCTGATAGCACCGGGCGATCACGTCGTCGGTATCGGTCACGCCGGTCAGGAATAGCACGGGAATGTCCGCCGTCGTCAATCGCGACTTGAGTTCCTCGCAGACGCCGTATCCGTCGAGGTCGGGCATCAGAAGGTCGAGCACGACCGCATCGGGTTGATATTTTTCGGCGATGACGATGCCGGTGGCGCCGTCCTCGGCCCAGAGCGTGCGGAAGCCCGCGGCCTGGAGCGTCTTGACGATCAGCCGCATCGTGTCCTCGGCGTCGTCGATGACCAGAATCAGCGGCGATTCCTGGCGGTCGTTTGGTTCGAAAGAATTCTGCATATGGATACCCTCCGACGCTGACTCGGCGCGCACGGCTACAGTTTTCCTGCCCGCTAAATCGGTCGTTGGGATGGGGATCGCGAGATGAATTGTCGGCATACGGCGATTTTGGGACTGCATGGGAGTGCGGGTCATTTGATCTGCCTTGTCGCAGATGGAGATGCCGTTCGCACGCTCAATTTGCGTCGAAAACTGCGTGTAACATCTTTTGCACCTAAAGTTTACGACGAAGTGATTGGTTGTGTCCTGATCGGCACGGGCTATAATATCAAAATGGAACAGGACCTTGCTCGGACTTTGATCGCGCGCGATCGCATTGAGCAGCGCGTGATCGAGTTGGGCCGCGAAATTGCGGCGACCTATGAACGCGAGGTGGATGGACTGGTTCTCGTTCCCGTATTGGCAGGGTCGCTGATTTTCGTCGCCGACCTGATGCGGCAACTGCCCTTCAAGATGCATATCGGCCTGATGACGGTCAGCCGGTATCGGGGCAAGACGGTGGACGGCGGCGAAACCCGCGTCATTCAGGACTTGACGGTCGACATTGCAAACCGCCACGTTCTGGTCGTCGATGATATTCTGGATACCGGAAAAACGCTCCGCAGCGTTACGGAGCAGCTCAGAATGCGAAACCCGAAATCGCTCCGCATTTGCACGCTGCTCCGGAAACCCGCGCGGGCGCCGAAAGACTTCGCCGTGGACTTCGTTGGCTTTGACGTTGAAGATGTTTTCGTCGTGGGATATGGGCTGGACTATAACGACCAGTATCGCAACTGGCCCGAGATAGGCGTCCTGCGGCCGGAGCTGTATGCGTGAAGCTCACCTTTAAATCCTATCGCGTCGAGGCCAAGTCGATGGTGGCCCAATCCGAGGGCGCCTCGACAGGTGCCGTGCGCTTTGCATTCGGCGAGATGGTGCCGGCGCATCTGCTCGACGGCGGCGAGATCGTCCATTTCTCGATCCGGCCTTCCGGATGGTTTATCCTGATCGAGTCGATTCGCTGGTGCTTTTTCGCCGGCCTGTTGGCGGCCATGGCGTTTGTCGGCGTGATCGATGCAAACTATTTTGATGAAACCGTGAAGCTGGCCATCCTGCTCATGGGCACGCGGCTGCTGTGGGCCTCGCTGGAATGGGCTTCGCGGATGTACGTGCTGACCAACCGGCGGGTGATGAGCATTCACGGCGTGTTCCGGGCGGAACTGTTCGAGTGCGCCCTGGATCGCATTCAGAGCACCCTGTTGACCGCGACGCCGCTGGAGAAAATGGCCCGTGTCGGCACGGTGTCATTTCGCCCAACGCAGGCCGAGGGCGTGCTGGGCGGGGCGCACTCTTGGCAGACCGTGGCGCGGCCGCAGGAGATACATGACAAGCTGCGGCAGGCGATCGAGCGGGCTCGGGAATTTGGGCCTCGCGCTTCGTAAAGGAATCGTGTTGACGCTGAATTTGATTGGACGCGCGATGAACTCACACTCTGCAAGAGGCGTGAAGACGATTTTTTCTGCGGTTTTCCTGGTGGGATGTATGTCCGGCCAGCTCATAGCCCAGATTTCTCCGGAAATCGATGAAAGCAGGGTTTCTGAGTTGCGCGAGCGCGTCCTCACGCTGGACGCCCTTGTCACCGAGTTGGACGTTATGATGCTCGGCCGCAAATCGCAATACGAAGCCTTGCAGAGTAAGCGACCCGAGGACCTGCCGATCACCGGCGATGTTCAGGCGATGCTAACGAATGATCCCGCCCAGCTTGAGCTGGAGCAGCGCGCCGCTCAGGCCCAGGGGATGCTCGATGAGGCATCCACGCTTTATGGCCCCGACCACCCCCTTGCGCGCGAATCCCTCGCTCAGCGCGATGCCGCAGCTCAGGCATTTCGCCAGGATCAGGCATCAAAAATTCTGCACTATCAGTCCCAACAGATTGAGCAGGCACGCCGGAGCTACCTGGAGGCACAGGATCAGCAACTGGCGCTGCGCGAGAAGCTCATGCTCACCAAGGCTGAGCAGCGCGACCTTGAAGTAAGACTCGCGAGCTACGAGGCTCAACCTCCGGAAGAGCAGCCGCAGCCGCGTCGCCGTCAACTGAATCAGGACAAGAACAGGGTGCAACCTCCCCCCGACGCCATGTCGGAGATCAAGCAACTGGAGGAAAGGGCCAAGGGCATGTCATGGGGCGATGAAGCGCCCTTGATTCACCAAGCGCACGTCAACGTCTTTCAGAGCCACGGCTGGAATTCCGAGTCGGATCAATTCGCGCTGAATTTGATTCAGCAGGTCACGAACATCGCCCCGTGGGAGCCCAAGCGGCGCGAGGATGTTTTTCTCACCGGCGTGCAGACGCGGCTGAACCTGTCGGACGAGCAGCGCAAGCTCGTCGCCGATGAAATGCGGCAGGAGTCGATGCAACTCGCCATGAAGCACTTCCGCACCATGTTCCCGGTGGTCATGGAAGTGGCCAAAACCCGGCTCGACAAAAAGCCCTTCACGCCCGAGCAGGTGCAGAAGTGGTCGCAGCACCTGCGGCCGGTGATGGATGACGCGCTCGCGGCACTTCAGCGATCCACGAAGAAGCTGGAATCGACGCTGTCGGACTCGCAGAAGGCTAAGCTCAATCAGGACATGACCGCTTTGCTTCGCCGCCACAACGACGTGCAGAAAATGGTGGATCGCTGGCAGGCCGGCCAGTGGAACCCAACCGAGTGGGGTCTCGACCACGATCCGATCCATGCCGTCGCCGTGGCAAACTATCGCGCCACGGAGGCCAAGCGCAATCAGCTCGTGTTGAACGCGGAATCGGCCCAGACGGCCGCGCCGGCGATCCGAACGGACGACGAATCCGAATGGCGGAAATACGTGCGATGGTTCGTCACTTATTACAAGTGTGACGAGCGTCAGACGAGCCAGGCGGAGTCCATTCTGAAGAACTGCGAGAAGGAAGCGGCGGATTATCTTCGCAGCCGTGACAAGGAACTCAAAAAGGGCGAAGAAATGGCGGCGGCGGAGCAGGACGCGGCAAAAAAGGCTTTCTTGCAGGGCGAAGTAAGTCGGCTTCGAAAACCGATCTCGGAGATTTTTGAGCGTCTCAAGAAACGCCTCGAATCACAGGTGCTCACAAGTGAGCAGCGCAAGCTCATCCCCAAGGCGCCTCAGGCAGCCGCAAAGTCTGCCCAAGCCGCGGCAAAGCCGTAGCGCATCGCGGAATCTTCTTGCTTGATTAGTCTTCAAAACCTCCGATACTGACTTGCCGCTTGGCAAGTAATTCGTTTATCTCAACATCAAGCCTGCGAGACGACGTGCAGGCGGGCGTCACCGTGGCACTGGTGGCCGTGCCCCAGTGCATGGGCTTCGCCGCCATCGCCGGCCTCCCCCCCGCCATGGGCCTGTACAGCGCCGTGGTGATGGGCCTGGTCAACGGGCTGATGACCACGTCGAGCAAGTCGATCATCGGGCCGGCGATCACCATCAGCTCGATGGTGTACGGGGTCCTGGCCAGCGTCGCACGGGACGAGCCGGCAAGCTGGCCCGCGATCGCCGGGCTGCTGGCGATCATGGTCGGCGGCTTCACGCTCATCCTCGCGATCCTGCGCGTCGGCGATCTGGTTCGCTTCGTCTCCCGCTCGGTGCTCGTCGGGCTGACCGTGGGCGTGGGGATTCTCATCTTCGGGGCGCAGCTCGGACCGTTCATGGGCATTCCCCTCGAACGCGAGCCGCGCCTCGTCACCATGCTCTTCAACATTGTAAAACAGGCGGGGAACGTTTCCTGGGCCGACTTGCTCATGGGCACGGCCACCATGCTGATGGTCATCGCGGGTGGGAAGCTCGGCCGGCGATTTCCGGCGGCGTTCGTCGCGATTGTTCTCGGCGGCGCGATGGTCTGGCTGCTGCCCCTGCTCGGAGCGAATGTGGAACTCGCCCGGATCGAGGCGATCCCGCGGGAGCTGCCGGCCCTCAACGTGCCCGCTTATCACGGACCCTTTTGGACGGATTTGGTCTTCGGCGCGGCCGCAATCACGCTCGTGGGGATCATTCAAACGCTGGCGCTGTCAAAGGCGTTCGCCGCGAAAGCCGGCACGCGCATCCAGCCGCGGCGCGAGCTGCTTGCGCTGGGGTGCTCCAACCTCGCGGCCGGCGCGTGCGGAGGCTTTCCCGGCGCCGAAAGCATGTCCCGCTCAGCCATCAACGACATGGCGGGCGCGAGGTCGCGCTGGGCGGGCATTTTTTGTGCGCTGATTACGGCGGGAATCGTGCTGATCGCCGCGCCGCTCTTTCAGTACATCACCAAGTCGGCGATTGCCGGGCTGATGCTGGCGACGGCCTGGTCCGTGGTGGACTGGCACGAAGTCCGGGAGATTCTGACCAGCGCCCGGCACGACCGCATCGTCCTGCTCACGACGCTGGGCTGCCTGCTGGTGCTGCCGATTCACTGGGCGGTGATGATCGGGCTGGCCGCTTCGATCGCCATCTTTCTTCGCCGGGCGAGCCGGCTGCACCTCGTGGAAATGGTCGCCGGGCAGGGGCGGGCCTTTCTCGAGCATCCCATCGACCAAGAGACCGGCCGCAGCCCGGTGACGATGCTGCAGGTCGAAGGCCCCCTGTTCTTCGCCCACGCCGAGGAGGTCGCGGAAACGCTGAAGACCGTCTTCGAGCGCAACACGCTTGTCACGATTCTGCGGATGCGCCGCACGCAGCAGATCGATTTTTCGGTGATCGCCGAAATGAATCGCGTCGTGCAGCGCTACCTCGCGGCCGGCGGCCAACTGATCATCTGCGGCCTGTCGCCGAGAATGCACAACGAACTGCTGCGCGGTCCGCTGGGGCGAACGCTCGACCCGAAGTATCTCCTGCCGACGACGCGGAAAGTCTTCGGATCGGCCCACGCGGCCATCGAGCTGGCCGAGCGGATTGCACGTCCGCAGGCCGATGCCGCGCCATGTCTCCTGCGGCAATCCGAAGAATCGTCCGTCGATGAATCGAAGTCGGAAGCGGCATGGTCGTACAACATTTGACGGCGAGAATGCCAAGTGCTTGACGTAACGCCCGCCGTCTCGGTGGACGGCGCGTCGTAGGGTGGGTCGGCCTTTTGACCCACCTTCTTCGGAGCGCCGTCCTCGCGAGGTGGTGGGTCAAATCGAAGATCCGCCGTGGCGGAAGGCCGACCCACCCTACGACCTACATATGGAACACCGCGTCCGTCGGTCTTAAGGGGCGATTGAGCCAGAGCGGGCGCCTTAGATTTCCCGGACCGGCAGGCCAGCGTGTTTTTTTCATCCAATTCTCGAAAATCTCCATGGATTTCTTCGTGTCTACGAAGACGTCCCCGCATTGATCGCCGGGAGCTGCGCGGATAACCGTGACGCGCTGGTGCCAGCAGTGCATGCCGCTGATCGGGTCGGGATGCACCGGGAACGTCAGGTTCTGCGGCACGCCGCCCTCCCGCCACCACAGGCGGCTGCTGTCGGGATCGGAGGATTCGAAGGGGACCGGCCCCTGCACGGTGCGCATGCGCCAGGCGCCGTCGCCCTGGTCCTCGATGGCCACGACGTTGGCACTCCAGCGGCCCAACGGCGGGTCGCTTTTTCGCCGCCAGCGGCCGAGGTGATGCGAGCAGGCCACGACGCCCGGCCGCACCCCCTCGGTCACCCAGCAGCGGTCGATGAAGTGGCCGATGTCGGTGCTGACGCGGACCAGATCGCCGGTGGCGACGCCGATGCTGGCGGCGTCTGCCGTGTGAATCCAGACGGGGTTGCGCTGGGAGATTTCGTTGAGCCATTTCGCGCTGCCGCTGCGGGTGTGAATCAGCGTGGGGAGGCGGAAGGTGGGAAGGAGGACGAAGTGATTTGGTGATTTGGTGATTGCGTGATCTGGTGATGGATGGGTTGTAGGATGGGCATCGCCCACTTTGGCGGGTGAAATCGCATCGTGTGATTGGTGGGCGATGCCCACCCTACCCGCCTCCTCCCATTCATCGAGATACACATGGCTGGGGATATATTCGGGGATGGCGTGCTCGGGCCAGCCCCATTCGACCATCGTGGGGCTGAAGAATTCCAGTAGACGTGAAGGGGTCGGGAACCCTTCGACGACGGCGCCGTAGGGTGGGTCGGCCTTCCGCCACGGCGGATCTTCGATTTGACCCACCTGCTCGGGTGGATGGCGCTCTAAAGATGGTAGGTCAGAAAGGCCGGCCCACCCTACAGCCTCGCGATGAGCGATTTCCAGGCACACGCCGACGGGCGCGCCGTTTCGGGTGACGACGCCGGTTTCCGGGTCGACCTTCGATCCTTCCAGCTCGATGTCGCTCAAGTGACGCTCGTGTTTCAGATAGGTTTTTTGCTTCACTTCGAAAGCGCCGTACTTTCGCATGTATGCCAACGGAGTTAATCCCGCCGTCTGAGCCTTTGCGGGCAGGCCGGGAACGCGCTCGAAGATGTGCTCGTAGTATTCGTCCACCCGCAGCATCTCTCCGGGCTTCTTCTTGCTCTCGAAGTATCGGCGGATGCCCAGGCTGCCGTCGGGATCGATCGCCCAGGAGAGGGCGAACCAAAATTCGTCCTCCTCCCAGACGTTGCCCGGATTGGTGTCGCGGGTATCCCGAACGGTCCTTCCATCCGCCTCGGCCGCCGCCCGAAGAACCGGCTGGCGAAATGCGATCCAGGTGGCACTGTGCGTCTCATAGGTGTTGAGGTCGTGCCGCTCCGGCCCGTGGCCCATCGGCAGCACGTAGTCGGCATAGAGTGCGGTCTCGTTCCACGTCGGCGTCAGGGCGACGTGGCAGCCGATCTTCGACTCGTCGCGCAGGGCCTCGATCCAGGTGAAGCCGTCGGGGTACGTCCACACCGGGTTGAATACCCGGGTGAAATACGTGTCGATCCGCCCGCGACCGGCCTTCAGGAAATGGGGCAGCAGAAAGCTCATCTCATAATGCGCCAGCGGAAACTCCCGCGGCGAGTGCAGCTCGTTCCAGTGGGCCTGCGGCGGGGGGGGGTCGATGAGGTCGGCCTTGTACTTGTTCCACGCGGAGGGCAGGCACCCGCCCTCGGTCCCCACACTGCCGGTCAGAACGTGCAGGAAATACAGGCACCGGGCGACCTGCCACCCGCCCTCATGGGCGCTGGAAGCCCCGCGCCAGGTGTGCGAGCAAAACTTCGAGCCGGCCTCGCCGATATGCCGGGCGATGGTCACGATCTGGTCGCGCGAGACACCGCATTCGGCCTCGGCGAATTCGGGCGTGTAGCGAGAATAGAGGCGGCGAAGAGCGAGGAGGAAATCGTCGAAGGATTGCGGATTTTCTGGATTTGGGGTTTCGGAATTCAGATTTGAGATTTGAGATACCAGATTAGAGATCTGAGATTTCAAATCTGAGACTTGAGATTTGAGATACGCCCGCCAGTTCGTCCAGCGCTCGATGAAGCCGCGGTCGTACAGACCTTCCTCAAGAATGATCCGCGCAAAGGCGAGCAGCAGAGCCGCCTCCGTGCCCGGCCGCGTCGGCAGCCAATACGTGGCCATCGACGCCGTGTTCGACAACCGCGGATCGACAACCGCCATGCGCGCCCCGCGCTTCATCCCTTCGCTGATGCGCTGGGCATGCGGATTGAAATAATGCCCCGACTCAAGATGCGCATTCAACGCAAGGATGAATCTCGCATTCGCATAATCCGGCGACGGCCGGTCATACCCCGACCAGATTGCATATCCGAAACGAGCGCCCGACGAGCAGATGTTGGTATGGCTGTTGTGGCCATCGACGCCCCAGGCCCGCAGCACGCGGTCCATGTACCCTTCAGCCCCTGGCCGGCCGACGTGATAGACGATCTCGTCGCGACGATTCTCCTGCAGGGCGCGACGGATGCGGCCGCCGATATCACCGAGGGCCTCGTCCCACGAAACCTCCTGCCACTGCCCCGAGCCGCGCGGGCCAACACGCTTCTGCGGCGCGAGAATGCGATCAGGGTCGTTGACCTGGTTGATGGTGGCCGGCCCCTTGGCACAATTCTTCCCGCGGCTGCCGGGGTGGACGGGGTTGCCCTCGAGCTTACGGATGGTATTCGACTGCTTATCGACGTACGCCAGCAGACCACAAGCGGATTCGCAGTTGAAGCAGGTGGTCGGGACCAGGCGATAATTGCGGCCAACCGCGCGTCGCGGCCACTCCTTCGGATCATATTCGACGACGTTGTCCCAATCGCGCTCGGCGGGATAACGTGAGAGCTTGCCGGGATTGCGCACGGTGTGCGAAACATCGGCGCCGTCGACGTCGGGAATAAGCCCGAACTTGACGGCGAGCTTTTCGATGAGGGTTCGTGGCGGCTTGTAAGGCATTTGAAAAATTCGGGTTATCAAATCTGTCTGACGGAATTATCCTGCAATACTCACTCCACATTCCGGGCAACTGCCGGATGACGCGCGCAGGTCATAACCGCATTTGACACAGCAGCCGACGGGAAATCGCTGCCGTGACTTCCATCGGCGATACTGAAGGTAGACCCAGATGGCGTCAATCAGGAGAACAACAGGCCAAAACGGAACACGTGGTTGAATGACGGGTTGGCCCGGAAAAAAGGCAATATCAAAGAATTCGACATGCGATGAATCAATTGATTTCAGCAGTTTTTCAGCCCAAGATTCATCTAAAAGATATGCCGAACCCCTAATCGCATAAACAACTCGCCCGAAACCGTAGAGTTGGATGGCGTAGAAAAAAGTCGTAATGTAAATGCCCGTCACGGTGAATGCGGCCAACCCCAATAGGCGTCGAGTCCATTTCCACCTGGACCGGCTCGCGCGATTTTGGCTCATTCGTCCAACTCAGTGTCACGCGACTGCTCAATCTCATCTAATCGTATTTGAAGATCGGAGGGTAGAGAGTTCCGGAT
>DATMEE010000009.1:0-2736 GCA_035557035.1 Phycisphaerae bacterium | reverse complement strand
CTTCTGGTCAGCTTTGAGCCGTGGTACTTGAGTTATGCCGAGCTTTGCCCCGCCGACACCAATAGCGACGGCTCCGCCGATGGCAATGACATACAGTGTTTTGTTGATCTCCTTTTGGGCGTTACCCTCGGATGCAGCGCGTTCGGCGATCCGTGCGGCGGGAGCTTTGTTGCTCCCGAAGGGGGTTCCAGCGAATCTGATTCCGGCGAGAGTCCTTCCAGCGCTTCGGGCGGCGACCCGGATGCGGGCGAAGGCGACTCAGGAAGCGACAACGATCTGGGCACTTCGCCGGTGTTGGCCGATTGTGACGCCAACGGCATTGAAGACTGGATCGAGATCGAATCGGGCTTGGCCGCCGACTGCAACGCCAACGGTTTTCTCGACGATTGCGACATGCGGTTCGGATACATGATCAGCTCCGACTGCAATGACAACGGCGCGCCGGATGAATGCGATATCGAGGGGGACGTGAGCATCGACGTAAACCTCAACGGCTATCCCGACGAGTGCGACGCGATTGAAGAAATCGATCTCACCCCACGCGAATGGTCGGACGACGCCGAAGCGATGGCAGCGCTGCTCGATTTCGGCGACTACGATGCACAGGCTGAGTTCTACGAATGGTGCGGCCAGCAGGAATGGGGACCGGGTGCGACCCTTGACGGATCGCCGGTTTCCGGCTCCGCGCAGTTTCATCGTCTCATCGAAAAACGGCGCGAGCTTGGACTGCCGCTGTCCAACCCGCACGGTTTGCGATATCCAATTAACGCGAATTGAGTGCCTGGAGGGTATGCGCTTAACCACCGAGGCTTGCATGCGCTGGCTGCCTTTTGCCGTACTGCTTTACGTCACGGCCGTTCTTCAGACGGCGCTGGTGCCATTTCTGAAGATTCTGGACACGGTCACGCCGGACCTGATGGTGATTCTGGCGGTTTATTACGCGATGCACGCGCGGCGGTACGACGCGATGATTTCGTGTTGGATCATCGGGTTGATGATCGACCTGTGCGGGATGAGTTATACGCAGGCGGGATATTCGAACCTGGGCATCTCGGCGCTGGCGCTGGGGTTGATCGGGCTGGCGGTGGTCAACCTGCGAGAGCTGACGTTTCGCGAAAGCCCGGCGTCACAGATCGTGATCACGTTTGCAGCAAAGCTGGCGCTGAATCTGATGGTCGGCTCGCACATGCTGTACGTGACGGGGGCGTGGGATCGATTGGGCGACGTGTTTACAATTTCCTTCTGGCAGGCGGCGTATACCGCTCTGGTCGCGCTGTATGGGTTCTGGGTCTTGCGACGGCTGCGGTTCATTCTCGGGGTGGGGCTGGCGACGAGTTCGCGGGCGAGATGAGGTGGCCGCCGGAGTCGAGCCTGCACCTCGGATGCCACCTGGCGCTCCCGGGCTTTTCACGCCCAGGCTCAACCGCTGCCGAAGTTAGGCCATACACCACTGATTCCCCTCTGGATTTGCGAACCGGCGACGCGACCATCCGTAAGTAATTCACAGCCTGCGGTCGCAACCCCTCGGCTTGATCGGACGCTTCAATTTCGACGTGGGCCGGGCACGATACAATACGTTGGACGACACGGATGCGTTTATCCAGCCGCGTAACTCACTTTCGACCTTTCGATGTTCGAACGCCGCCTCAAAATTGTTCTGCTCGTGCCCATCTTTTACAGCCTCGTGCTGATCGCCCGGCTCTACAGCCTGCAGATTGCACAAGGCGATGAATTCGAGCAAAAGGCGGACGACGCCCTCGTCTCACCCAAGAAATTTCTCCCGCCGCTGCGCGGGCGCATTCTCGACCGCTTCGGTCGTCCGCTCGTATCCGACGAGCCGGCCAGCGACATCGCGGTTCATTACGGCGTCCTGAGCATGAACGAGTCCTACATCCAGCGGGTGGCCGAGCGGCTGCGGCGGACGGAGTCCCGCTGGAAGAAGGGGTCGCTGGCGGATGCCGAGTTTGAAGTGCGAATGCGGATCGCCCGGATGTGGCGGACGTTTTCGCGGCTGTCGGGCTCGCCGATGGAGCGAATTCGGGCCCGGCGCGATTCGATCTGCAAATCGGTTGAGACGCTTCGTCGTCACATCTGGGACGCACGCCGCCGGCAGGGGTTCGACGAGCCGATCGCCAAGCTCCATCTGCGGGAGGAGGAGCAGCTTCATTCGATCCTTCGGGACGTTTCGCCGGAGATGCGGGCACAGGTCGAGGTCGAAATGACCGGGTTGCCGTTCATGCGCATCGAGCCGTCGGTGCGGCGGGTCTGGAGCGAGAACGCCGAGCCGTTGTGCCACGCATTGGGCACGCTCGGACAGGTGAGCGCCCGGCGGCTTCAGGACGATGCCCGCGCGGACGACCAGCTCGGCGCCTATCGTCCGGGGGACGAGGCTGGGGTTTCGGGCATCGAGCGACTTTGCGAGGAGCGGCTGCGGGGAACGCGGGGCTTCGAGGAAAAGTATCTCGACGGGCGGGTCAAGTCGTCGCAGCGGCCGATCGACGGTACCGACGTGCAGTTGACCATCGACTTGATGCTCCAGGCCCGCATCCAGAGGATTCTGGCGGAGTCGATCGCGGCCGATCCGTCCGTCACCGGCGCGTCATGCGTCGTGATCGACGTTCCCACGCGGGAAATTCTGGCGATGGCGAGCGCGCCGACGTTTTCGCAGGAGCGCGTGCGCCGAGAATACGAAACGCTCCGCGACGACGCCCGGTACCGTCCGCTGCTGTTTCGCGC
>DATMEE010000008.1:0-4428 GCA_035557035.1 Phycisphaerae bacterium | reverse complement strand
CCTCCATGATCGCGGGCGACATTGCCCGTAGTGAAGATCGGCATAATCCAACGTCACTCGTAAAATCACATGCCCTCGCCTACTAGTCGATAGCGATGACGAGGTCCAAGTAACGAACGGCCGTCTACTTGCTGCTGCCGTATTGAAGGCCTTTATAGAATGCATCCGATTCGCTCAAAGAATGGGATCTGAGCCTGGATACGCCCGAAAAACTTTTGAATGATCTCAATAATCTGAAAGATCAGGCTGGACAAGCAATGGAATCCAAGAATCCGCGGTCCGGTCGTTGTGGGCTACGAAGAAAACGTCTGATTGAAAACGAAAATCGCAGCTGCCCCAACGAACCTTTGTTGTTCGCGGGCCATCACTTTGCCTCCTACATCGAACGCCTGTCGACCGACGAGCGCGTCGCGCTGGCCGACGAGGTCGATCGGCGAACGTGGCGCGACCGCATGAAGGCCGTCGCGGATCGCATCAGGACGCGCAATCAGGCCGACCCCATCTCGGACGAGGAAATCGACAAAATGGTGGATGACGTTCGGTCGGGGACGCCGCTATACGAGCGATATTGGACACGTCGACGATCCTAAGCTCCTGATGGGCGGCTGGTGGATGCAGACATGTAGGGTGGGTCGGCCTTTTTGACACACCAATTCGCGGAACGATGCTCCTGCCAAAAGGTGGGTCGATGAGGCTGACCCACCCTACGCGCTAGGCCCCTCGACCCCTTGGGCTCTTCATCTCACTCATTCGAGTCAGCCACGAAGCGCAGAGCCATACTGTTCTACATGCACCACAGATCCGCGATGCAAGAATCAGCTCCCGCGTTTCAGACGAATTCAGGCAATTTCAAGTCCCGAGACTTTCTTAGGGGGTTGAAATTGCAAACAGGCACCGATCCACGCGAGGGCCGCGAAAGAAATGAAAAAAAAGCACCGACAGCTGGGAACCGAATGCCAATATCCATGAACTCGAAACCCTTGCCCTCCGTGGCCTCGTCGCTTCGTGGCTTCCGCCAGCGGAGCGCCGAGCCCCGCGCACGCCGCCTTCAGAAATATTCACCAACCCCGGCGATGCATTCAAAATGACATTGAAAATCCCGAAAAAACCGCCTTCCCGCACCCCAATCGCCAAATCACCAAATCGCCAGATCGCCAAATCATCCGTGCAGCGTTTATCGATTCGCGATCGCCCCCACCTCCCGCGGCGGCACACCCACGTACTCGCTCCCCGGCCGGATGATCCGGTTGTTCTCGCATTGCTCCATGATGTGCGCGCACCACCCGGTGATGCGGGCGCAGACGAACAGCGGCGTGAACATCGGAATCGGAATGCCCATCTGGTAATACGCATGCGCCGCGGGGTAGTCGGTGTTCGGATGAATGTTCTTTCGCTCCAGCATGATCTTCTGCAGCGCGTCGGCCATGTCGATCCAGTGCCGCTGGCCTGTCTCTTCCGACAGCTTCAGCGACCAGTCGCGCAGGATGGCCGCCCGATGGTCGCCGTGCTTGTACACGCGATGGCCGAAGCCCATGATAAGCTTCTTGCGATTCGGGTTCGCCTGGTTGTGCGCCTCCAGATCGTCGAACCACTTCCGTACGTTCTCGACCTTGCCGATCTCCAGAAACTGGCGCATGGCCGCCTCGTTCGCCCCTCCGTGCAGCGGCCCCTTCAGCGCCCCGATGGCCCCGGTAACCGCCGAGTGCATGTCGGCCAGGGTGCTGGCGATGGTGCGGGCGGTGAAGGTGCTGGCGTTGAACTCGTGCTCGGCATAGAGCACCAGCGTCCCGTCCATCACCCGGCCGGCCAGAACGCTGGGATTCTTCCCCAGCATCAGCGTGAGCAGGTTTTCGCCGTGCGTGGCGTTTTCGGTCGGGCTCAGTTCGGGATTGTTGCCGACCTTGCGGCACCAGTACCCCGTGGCGTAGGCGATCTGGCCGATCAGCCGCTCGCTCTTGCGCAGATTGGCCTCGCGCCCGTTGTCCTGCGCCTCCGGGTCGTAATGCCCCAGCAGCGACACGACGCTGCGCAGAACGTCCATCGGCGGCGTCTCCAGCGGCATGGCGTCGATCGCCTTTGTCACCGTGCCCGGCAGATTCATGGCCGCTTGCACCCGCCCTCGAAACGCCCGCAACTCCGCCGCGTTCGGCAGTTCGCCGTGCAGCAGCAGGTGTCCGACTTCGTCGAACGTCGCGTGCGCCGCCAGGTCCGCGATTTCATAGCCGCGATACCGCAGACTCGTCTGCGTCACCTCGCCCACGGCCGTCTGCCCCGCCACCACGCCGGCCAGGCCCGCCTCAAATTTGCCCTTGGACTCGCTCATCGCACTGCTCCGCAATCATCCCTTCTTCGCAGCGGCCGAATCAATTCGGCTCAATCCATCGTAGTCGAGCAGATCGTACAACTCCGCGCGCGTTTGCATCCGGTCCAGCCAGGCCCTCTGGTCCCCGGATCGCCTCAAATCCGCGAGCATCTGTGTCACCGCGCCGAACGCGACGCGCAGCGCCGTCTGCGGATAGATCACCATGCGGTATCCCATCTGCCGCAATTCCGCCAGCGTCAGCAGCGGCGTCTTGCCGAATTCCGTCATGTTCGCCAGGAGCGGCGCCTGCACCCGCTCCGCGAAACGGCCAAGTTCCTCGGCGCTCTGCATCGCCTCCGGAAAAATAGCGTCGGCCCCCGCATCCAGGTATCGCTTCGCCCGATCGACGGCATCGTCAAACGACGTCACCCCGCGGGCATCAGTCCGCGCAATGATCAGAAAGCTCGAATCGCTCCGCGCCGCGCAGGCCCCACGAATTTTCTCAGCCATCGCCTCGGCGCTCACCAGCTCCTTGCCGTCGAGATGCCCGCATCGCTTCGGCAACACCTGGTCCTCAAAGTGAATCCCCGAGACCCCGGCCGTCTCCATTTCGCGCACGGTCCTGGCGACGTTCATCGCCTCGCCAAAGCCGGTGTCTCCATCGACGACCACGGGCACACTCACAGCCGCCACGATGTTGCGGGCATGAGCGACCGCCTCGCTCATCGTCACCATCCCGACATCCGGCAACCCATAAACCGCATTCGCCAGCCCCGCTCCCGAGACATACACCGCCTCAAAGCCGGCCTTCTCGGCCGCCCGCGCCGCCAAGGCGTTGAAAGCCCCCGGCATCTGCACGACATCCTGAGCAATCAGTATTCGAAGACGCTTGTTTCGTTCCGGCGGCATGGCCTCGATTATCGAGAGAGGGGCGGATTTGGGCAACCAAAGCGGCCGGAGCAGCATGGCGGGTTCGAGATATGCGCCTCGGCAGGCCTTGGCTTCGAGTCGGCCTGAACTTGCAATCGAAAATTGCGGAAAATCCTGAGCCGCCGCCGCAAGCCCGGTGCCGATAACAGTACTATCAGTGTTGCACTCTGTTTTAGAGGAGGAATCCGATGGCCGACCACGCCCCCCGATCCTCGAGCGGAACCGAGCGGCTGATGCAATGGGTCGACGACGTTACCGACGCGCGACTCTCCTTCTACATGTTCGCGCTGGCTACGCTGGTCTTGGCCGGCCTGTACCTGATCGACCGCAGCCTCTTCTAGAAGAACGATCCCTCAGACCGCCGCCCGCATCGTCGCCAACTTTGCGACCACCGAGGCGACGATCTCAATCGCCTGATCGATTTCCGCTTCGGTCGTGTATCGAGACAGGCTGAATCGGATCGCGCCCTTCGCCGTCTCAGCGTCCAGCCCCATCGCCCGCAACACGTGCGAAGGCTCCAGCGAGCCGCTGCTGCACGCCGATCCGCTGGAGGCACAGAGGCCCCGCTGGCTGAGCCCGATCAGGATCGCCTCCGCCTCGACTCCCGGAAAAGCGATGTTGGCGGTGTTGCAAACGCGCGAAGCTGTCTCACCAATGGCACTCGCGGTCGGCACGCGGACGATGATGCCTTTCTCCAGCCTGTCGCGCAAACTCGCGATCGCGGGACCGCTTTCAGTCAGGGCGGTTGAGGCGAGCCGGGCGGCAACGCCGAAGCCCACGATGCCGGCCACGTTTTCGGTGCCCGGCCGCAGGTCGCGCTCCTGATGGCCGCCCGCAAGCTGACCTCGAAGTCGGGCATGGGGAGTCACATAGAGCGCGCCGACGCCTTTGGGGCCATGAATCTTGTGGCCCGACAGCGCGAGCGTCGCGACGTGAGCCTGCCGCACGTCAATCGAAATCCGCCCTGCCGCCTGCACGGCATCGACGTGCAGCGGCACGCCCTTCTCCGCAGCTCGTTGGGCGAGTTCCTCAATGGGAAAGATGATGCCCGTTTCATTGTTTGCCAGCATGACGGCGGCCAAAGCCGTGTCGTCCCTGAGCGCTTCGTCGAATTGAACGACATCGAGGCTGCCGCTCGAAGCCACCGGCAGGAACGTCACTTGATAGTCTCGCGCGGCAAGACGCTCGCACAATTG
>DATMEE010000007.1:0-17752 GCA_035557035.1 Phycisphaerae bacterium | reverse complement strand
GAGCACTCGCAACCCTCGGGCACCGGGCCGCCGGCGGCCTCGATCAGACATCCGACGAACGCCTGAACGTCCTGGCCGTTGAGCACCGCATCGCCGTTTGAATCGCCGTCGCAGGTTGCGCACGGCGAGCAGGGAAGCGGTTCGCAAGGGATGCCGATGCCGATGAAGATTCGTCCATTAGCTTCGCAATTTGCCTGACTGTCCTGGCCGCAACCAGACGTGGGCGACTGATTCTCGCAGCAGGCGCCCGTGCCCGTGCCGCAGGGATCGTCAAAGCAACTCTCGAAAATGAGCCACTCGCCGTCCGCTGCGTTGCACTGAGTTTCGAGCATTTCTTCGCAGCCGCTCTCCGTGCAGCAGGCGCCCTGGGCGCACGTGAACGTGCTGCAGGTCGCGACGTTCGGAAACCAGATTCCGGCGATGCTATCGCAGAACTCCTCGGTTATTTCGGAACACCCTTCGCCGTGACAACAGGCCCGCAACGGATCGGTGCCCCCGCAGGGATCCGGCGTACACGAAATCCCCGCGCCGATGAATATCCTACCCATCGCCTCGCACGCGGATTGCGTGCCCTGATCATTACACCCGGCCCCGGGATTGAGGGAGGAGCAACAGGCCCCCACCGGGTCGCCTCCGCACGGGTCCTGGCCGCAAAAAGTGAAAGCAACAAAAGTGCCGCCGGAATTGGAGCAGAAGCCCTGCAACATATTCTCGCAGCCTTCTTCCAGGCAGCAGGCGCCAAATGCGCAGTCATCGGCGGCGCAGGAGGTGTTGGGGCCGACCCAGGTCCCGCCAAAGCTGTTGCAATTCAATTCGGTGTCATCGAAGCACCCCAATTCCTCGCTGCAGCAGGCGCCGTTCTGAGCGTAAGCCATTTCAGGACTTCCGAAGAGCCAGAAGCCAATCATCGCGAAGCACGACATCCGTTGAATAATGCGATTCATCATGGAGATCCTCATGCAACCCATCGGCCGAGCGCGGACCTGGATTTCTGGGAATGATCGGTCGGCCAATCACGTTCCAGTATATAGAGCGATCCAGCGCGGCTTCAAGCGTTGCGAGGGGCCGCGACGGAAAAAACGCACGAGGGAAATCGGTAATCCGCCAGTAGCCGCGCGTGTGGATTCCGCGCGCGGAAACAATTCGCGAACTTGCGCCAAATAGCATCAATGATGCCGTCAGCGCCGAACAGGCTTCCCCCCGGCGCGAAACCATCGCCCTGTTCCTATCTCAGAATGAATGCCGCTCTATTTGCGGGAATGAACGGCGCAACGCTTGGAGTCGCCGCCAGACTTCCGTTATCATGGATGCAGGAGGCATCGGCGTGACCGTGAAGGGCTTTTTCAATTCCGCGTTCCAGCTCCAAACAGCCATCCTCATTTTTTCAATCTGCGCAAATCTCTCGGCCGCGAATGCGGGCGTCGATCCGCTCGGCGCCTGCTGCCAGGGGGCGACTTCCTGTTCCATTCAGCTCCAGTCCGACTGTGAAGACGAAGGTCATGCCTGGATCGGTCCCGGCACGACTTGTGACATGTGTCCGCCACTACCCCAATGTCCGGAGGGTTCGCTATTCGGGCAGCGCCCATTCGATCCCGGCGCCGAGCCGAGCGCGACGACGTCTGAAGGATCCTCGGGCTTCATTGTGTCCGACAATTTTTCGGGCGTGGCCGGAACGATCGAGGCCATCACCTGGTGGGGTCTCGACCTTCGTCCCGTGGGTAATGGGTTTGAGGAGTGTGCCGAAACGGACACCTTGTTTTCGATTGAGTTCCGGCACGACGCCGCCGGCGAGCCGGGCACGCTGGTTTGCGCGGACGTCGTCACCGCGACCCGCACGCCCCTGAACATCGTTTACCACGGCGCGCAGCTGAACGAGTATCACGTCGACCTGTTCTCGCCCTGCACCCTTACCCGCGGCTGGATCAGGCTTTTCGGCCACGGCGATCCCAACTGCTGGTTCCTCTGGATGACTTCGCCCCAGGGCGACGGCCACGCCTGGTGCGACGGCTGTCAGCCGGAACAGCAGGACAGGGACTTCGCCTTCTGCCTCGAGGGACAGGTGGGCGGTATTTTTGGCGCCTGTTGCGAGGAGAGCACCGGCTTCTGCGAGGATGAAAAGATCGAGATTGTGCAATGTCTCGGCGAGGACGAACGCTTCACGCCGAACGCTCTCTGCGATCAGCTCAATCCGCCGTGCGGGATCGCGACCGGCGCCTGCTGCTTTGGACCACTCGCGTGCTCGATCGAGTTTCCGGAAGATTGTGACTCCCAGGCAGGCAATTGGATCGGACCCAATACGCTCTGCTCGCAGTGTCCCTGCGTCGCGGAGTGCCCGCCAAACGGCCAATCGCAAACCGAACCGAGTTGCGGGGAGGGGTTCGAGAACATGAACGGCGGCTGCGAGGGCACGCCTCCAGCGTTTACGCCGATTTCGATCGGCGACGTGATCTGCGGCGTCGCAGGCTTCTATGAAAGCGGTGGCGATTTTGCGTACGATTCCGACTGGTATGAGCTTCAGGTCGACGGTCCCACGGACGTGATCTGGGAAGTCATCGCGGAATTCCCGGTCGAGACCCAGGTATTTAATGGGACCGGAGGCTGCCCCGGAGAATTTATCGCGTCCACCTCCGGAGGGCCATGCGACTTGCTCACGCTCCTGCCCTTCTCCGACGGCCCGCAGACCTTCTGGTTCAGCGTCGTCGCGACCGGGAACGGCGACCTATCCAGTTGTCCCGGGAAGTACACGGCGCGCTTGCCGTTTCCTTTCGGCTGCGCTCCCGGCGACGTCAACGTAGACACATTTCGCGACGGGCACGACGTTCAAAGCTTCGTCGATTGCGTGCTCACCGGAAGTACGCCGGGCGGAAATTGTGCATGCGCGGACATCGATGGCCAAAATGGACCCGGCGCCGACGATATCCAACCGTTCGTTGAGATTCTGCTGAATTAGCGCACCGAACGTCCCTTATCTTACGCCAGATTCCGCAGCAACTCCTCATTCGTCGGAAACTTCGCCAGCTCCTGCAGGATCGACTCCATCTGTTTCGCCGGCGCCGCCGAGAGAAGCCGCCGGCGCACGCGCGACATCTTCTCATAGTTCTCCGCGCCCAGTAGCATTTCCTCTTTCCGCGTGCCCGATTCCGCAAGGTTCATCGCCGGCCAGATGCGAATGTTCGCCAAGTCGCGCGACAACACCAGCTCCATGTTGCCCGTGCCCTTGAACTCCTGAAAGATGAAGTCGTCCATGCGGCTGCCGGTCTCGACCAGCACCGTCGCGATGATCGTCAGGCTTCCGCCGTGCTCGATCTTCCTCGCCGAGCCGAACAACTGCTTTGGAATCTCCAAAGCGCGGATGTCCAGCCCGCCCGTCATCGTCCGGCCGCTCGATCCGACCAGCGCGTTAAACGCTCGGCCCAGGCGCGTCAGTGAATCCAGCAGGATTACCACGTCGCGGCCCATCTCCACGTATCGCTTGGCTCGCTCGATCATGAACTTGCTGATGCGTCCGTGACTCTTGGCCTCATGATCGTTGCTGGAAAACACGACTTCGGGGAAGCCGTTCTCCCAGCCCGAGCCGACGTTGCAGACCGCACGGCGCATCTCGGTCACTTCCTCCGGCCGCTCATCCACCAGCAACATCATGAGCAGTGCTTCCGGATGATTGGCGCGGATGCCCGCCGACATTTGCTGCAAGAGCACTGTCTTGCCGGTGCGTGGCGGGGCGACGATCAGCCCGCGCTGTCCTTTACCGATTGGCGTGAACAGATCGACGATCCGCATCGACGCCGGCCCACCGGGCGTCTCGAATCGAAGCTGCTCGGAGGGATGAACCACCTCAAGCTCGTCGAACCGCCTCTTGGATGCATAGGCGGCTGGGTTGAGGCCGGCGATCGACTCCAGACGAACGACGGTCGGCCGCCCGCGGATGTTCTGGACCTGGTTCCGCTGAAAGGAAATCGACTCGCCGCCGCGCAGTCGAAACTTCTGCACCGACTGGCGATCGACCTGCGGGCTGTTGCCCGCGACCGAATAATTGGAGGCCGGATCGCGCAAGTGCCCAAAACCGGCCTCACCCATTTCTAGTACGCGCGTCAACATCTCGGGAGCAGTCTGCGTCATGGCAATCAAAACTGAAACTCACCTTTCATCGAAGTAATACTCATAAGGATCGACCGGATGCGGGCCAACAGCCCTCACACCGCCCGAACAATTTCGTCGGACCACCGGCCCAATGCGATCAAACCGGCAAGCTTGAAGGGACCGAACCGCCTCACAACACTGTAGAACTCAGCACAATGCAGGTTCCTGCGCCTGAAGCCGGCCCTGAATCGCTGCTCGAAAACCGAGCAACATGCGAACCAAGCAGGTTCGGGCTACAACAGTGTTTCGCGGGAAGTCGCAATCTCGGGGCACATTTCGGCGATCAGCCCCGACAGGCCGGCATTCGGAGGGGTTACCGGCGATTCCTCATATTATAGCAGACGCCCGCTCTTTAACAACCCTAAAGATGCATGGAACGGCTGCCAAACGGCCGGAGCCCTCCAAAATCAGTCAATGGCGAACCGTGAAGCCCGAAAACTCCCCGGTGGCGTCGCTTTCCCGAACGGTGGACTGCTGGACATAGCAACGCATTTTCTCCTCGAGCGCGGCCTGAAAACGGTCCAATTCAGACGGCTCACCTTCCGCCACAACCTCCACCCGGGCATCCGAAAGATTCTTGACGTAGCCCGCCACCGGGTAATCGCGGGACACTGCGGTTGCCGTATACCGAAAACCCACGCCCTGAACGCGCCCGGAATAGAGTATCTGACGGCGGATTCGATCGGACATGGGTTTATTCCGCCCTTTGCGATGTCGGAGAGGGTCGCGTCGTCGTCTTCCCCGCCGCTGGTCCGGGTTTGCCAAAGTCCAGTGCCGCGTCGACGGCCTGCCAATAGGCGGCCTCAGCCTGGTAGTACATCGATTCCCGATGCAACGCGCGATGCTTCTCCACCACCTCCGACTTTCCCTCTTTGATCCATCTATCGCAGTTTATGTTGAACCGCTCCGTCGCCTCTTTCCATTCTTTAAGCTGCTGGGCGACCGGTTCCAGGACGGCCCGTTCGATTCCGGAAAACTCGGCAAGCCTCTTGGCAAACGGCTGGTAGTCAACCAGCGGGTCTTCGAACGCCATATAGACGCCCATTTCCATCAGATCCTCGTCGGTGGTCGCGATGAGCCGGACCGCCGTGCGAACACGCAAGCGCGGGTCGCGCGGACGAACGATGAGCGCTCTGACGCGGCTTGCAATTTCCGGATCTTTATCCGAAATGTATTCAAGTAGAATCGGAAGTGCAGCCTCGCCCAGACGGGACAATTCGCCCTGGGCGCGTTCCCGATCCTGGAATCGAGGCGATCCCAATCGGGCGACCAGCTCGCGAGTCGCTTCGCTCGACGGCCGGGATGTCGTCGCGACGTCAGCAGGCGGTCCATCATCAGCGGGCTGCGTGACCTGGGCACCCGTCCAGGGCGGCAAGACGAAGCATAGACAACAATAAAGAAGAGCGGTCACGAGACCCTGCGATAACTTCGGACAACGTCCCTGATTCGTTACGATCATAGCGTGTTTGCCGGCCAAAATGTCGACCATGCCGCCAGCGAAATGACCGTCCCTGCGATCACTGCCGCGGCCGAGGTCTTGGCGACCAGCCCGAAGATTTTCCCGATGGTCGCGAAGAGTCCGACGCGCGCCCCGGTCGCAATGTCCTTGTTGAGACTTAGTTCGGCCAGCAGAGCGCCGAGAAAGCAGCCCATCAGCCCGCCGATGACCGCGCCCACGACAGGAATGGGAATCGGAACGGAAATCAGAATCATGCCCACGAATCCGCCGATGACCGCTCCGATCGCGGCGCGGCGGCTCGCTCCGGCACGCTTGGCCGCGACGACGGCTGCCAGAGTGTCCACGACTTCCGCCAGCCCGGCGAAGATCAGCAGACCGATCAGCCACTTCCACCCGAATCGCTGCCAGTCGAAGTACCAGTCATAGCCCGCGGCCGCGGCAAGGATGAGCCACGTGCCAGGCAATTGAAACGCTGCCAGCGCGACGCCCAGTAGCGCCACCACGGTCAGCATGCCAAGCGCCGCGATTTCCATTTCTGATCCGCTTTAGTCCATCCGGAAGGGGAAAGAAAAAGCCCCCGCAAGGACCGGCGTCCCGCGAGGGCGTTTTTTTAACAAGCGTGATTTTGGCGCGCCTTAGAACGAAATCGAATACTGCACCTTGCCCAGCCAGCGCGGCAGCTCATATGCCCCGTGCGAATCGGCATAGTCGACACCGACCATAAGCTGCTGACACTCGTTGATGTGATGCACCCAGCCCACGCCGAGAAGATGCGTGTTGGAGTTGCCATAGTAATTGCTGCTCTGATTCATGAAATTGCCGACGAGGAGGTTCTTCTCATCGAGCTTCACGTCCACGCCGCCGCCCAAGCCCCACTGCACGTGCCGGCGATCTCCGATATCGGGCGGGTCGAAGGGGCCGTCAATATCGTCACCACGATCGCGATTGAAGTCGCCGCGGCCGCCATTGGCGCTGCGCAGAAAGCCCGTGGCATGAATGCGCACACACTGATGCACCGTCTTGGTCAAGTTGAGGTGAACCGTCTGGTCCATCTTTTCAGAGTGCGAGCCGCTGGGGATGCGGGTTTCCGACCACAACGCGATCGCGGGAACCCAGTCCTTCTCGGTGACGACCTGCCAAAAGAGCTTCAGGTTCAGGTCGCCGGTGCCGTCGCGCGTGTTGCCAAAGTTGCTGATGTGTCCGCCGTCGCCGAAGTTGATCGGCAACACTTCGAGTTCAGCGTTCAACTGATCGATGATGCCGTACTTGACGCTCGGCGTCATGGTGATGTCATCGTCGCGGCGGGAGCCCGCCTTGTAGGTCATCCAGGCGGCCTTCATCTCGACCTGCCACTGGCCCTTGCGGACGTTGGGGTTGGCTTCGCGAACGAAGAAGAAGTCATCGACGCCGCGATAGCCGACGGGCGTCTCGATCTCGTAACTCTCGAAGACGGGAATCTCCAGCTCCACCTTCTTGGTGCCGATGCGCACGCCCTTGACCGTCACGCACTCCTCATCAGTAACGATGGTCTCGGTCTCGTAGGTGGTCGTCTCGGTTTCGGTCGTAGTCTCCGTGGTTTCGGTCCTCGTCTCCGTCGTTTCGGTTGTCTCAGTGTCCTGTTCCTGAGCCCAGGCGGCCGTGCTGAATGCGCAGATAGCTGCCAGAGCTGCGACAAGCGTCCATTTTCGATGCATGAATAAAGCCTCCACTCGTTTTTTGAGAAGGATCATCCGCGGGAATCTTCACCCGCGATGCCTGATCCGCGCCTTGAAATTCTGCGGGGTATTGTGGTGCCGCCCGCGATTCTGTCAAATGAAAATCCTGACATATCTGCAAGCATTTTCAGGATTTATGACTGAGGACGATAATGAATGCCCACCGGGAGTTGGGTTGATGTGAAAATTGCCGAGACTTCAGGACGCAACATTTTGCAGCACCGAAGTTTAGAGCCATTCTCCACTTTCCGATAAGAAAGAGGGCTATCTCAAGCTGACCTGGTCGACGATCCCCACGATCAATGACCTGATCGGGGCGGTGGGGTCTCCCAGCATTTGCCGAGCCCCGGTTCCTTCGTCAACGATCAGAACCTGGTCGCCAACCCCGGCATCAACCATATCCACCGCAATCAGGTATTTGCCGCTGGGTTTCCAGTCAGGACCGGCCAAATCGACCACGAGCAACCGCCGCCCACCGTAAAATCGATGCTGGATAGTCGCGTACATGCTTCCCGTAACGACGCCGATCAGCATTTCGGGTTTCCTTAAGGCTCGATATTCACGTCGTCAACGATTCCGACGATGGCATGGTCCACCGGAACGAACGTTTTTTCCAACGTCATCGCCGCCTCCCGCCCGCCTTCGTAATAGACGAGCTCGCCGGGCCCGGCCACCCGCGTCGAATCGCAGCAGACAATCGGCGAGCCGGCGGCCTTCTGCCGCTTGTCGAGCGGCTGAACGAGCAGCATCGGAACGCCCTGCAGCCCCTCGTACACGACGCAGTTGACGACAGTGCCAATCACGCGGCCCAGCAGCATGTCATGGTCCCCTCGATCTCAAATCTCAAATTTTGAATCATAAATCCTAAATCTTATCGCCCCTTCCTCACCACCCCTGGCCGAACCGCGTCGACGGCTCCAGTCGCCGCCGCACGTCCTCGTCCAATCGCGGAATGACCGTCACGCAGGCCGAGGCGCGGCGCTCACCCAACGCCGCGCAGCCAATCTCGACAGCCGCCTGAACATCCGCCAGCAATCCGCCGAAGTATGCCAGGCCTTTGCCACCGAGGCCGTCCCCGAGACGAATCTCGGCGATGCTCACGTTCGCGCCTTTCATGGCGGCGTCGGCAGCCTGCAGGATGGCGGCGAGCGTCGGCGTCTCGATAATGCCCAGCGCATCATTCCCCCAATCGCCCCGCGTGCCGAGCACAGCTTCGGAGACGGCCGGATGAACGTCCGGCAACAGGACCGAATCCACCAGCGCGGATTCACCACGGCGGCGGCCCTCGGCGAAGGACTCTTCGACGCTGGCGACATCCCCCGCGAACAGAATCGCGAACTTCCCCGGTTGAAGCGTGCCGACCCGGACGAGCGTCACCGGCGCTTTTTTCGCTATTGCGTCGGCCGCGCGCGTACCGGCCGCGATGCTGGAAAACTCGAGGAGCGCGAGAGCGGGAAGGAGCGGAGGCATCACTTGTTTCGCGTCCTCAGACAATTCGGAAATGGTCCACCAGCACACATCGCCGCTCGCGCGAGAACGAGCGCGGGTCGGTCAGGCCTTCGCCGGTCGGGCTGGCGATCGAGAACGAGCAGTAGCCTTCCCCCCCCTCACCCAGACCGGCGTAAATCGGCCCGTTCTTCACGAAGATGCTGCAATTGATCTCGCGGGCCATGCGGCTCAGGTTGCCGATGTGCATCGAGTGCATCGCGGCGGAGTGACCGAAGCCGTGCTCGGCGGCGATGGCGTTTTCAATCGCCTCGCCGGCGGCTTTCACCCGGGCGACGGGCAGCACGGGCATAAGCTGCTCGGTCCAGATCAGCGGGTGATCGACAGGCACGTCGAGGACCGCGAGTCGCACGCTGTCGGGCACGCGCATTCCAATTTCGGCCAGTATCGCGCTGGCGTTTTTGCCGATCCATTTGCGATTAATGACGCCGGGTTTGCGCGGCCCGCGCGTTTCCTCAAATATCACTTTCTCGATCGCTCGCGTCTGCGGCTGCGTCAGAACGACGGCATTGTTCCGCTCCATCACCTTCAGCAGCCGATCGGCCACCGCTTCGACAATGAAAACTTCCTTTTCATCCGTGCAGATCACGTTGTTGTCGAACGACGCTCCCAGCACGATATCGCGGCCGGCTTTTTCAATGTCCGCGGTTTCATCGACCACGACCGGCGGGTTGCCCGGGCCGGCGCAGATCGCTCGCTTGCCGCTGGCCATCGCCGCCTTGACCACACCCGGCCCGCCCGTGACCACCAGCAGCCGCACGCCCTTGTGCTTCATGAGCTCCTGGGCGCTTTCGATGGTCGGATCGGCCATCGCCGTCACCACATTCGGCGGCCCGCCGGCACGGACGATGGCCTCGTTGATCAACCCGACGTTCCGGCACGACACTCGTTTGGCATTCGGATGCACGTTGAACACGACGGAATTGCCCGCCGCCACCATGCCGATGGAATTGCAGATGATCGTGGAGGTCGGATTGGTCGTGGGCGTGATCGCCGCGATGACGCCGAAAGGCGCCCGCTCCATGAGCGTCAGCCCATTGTCACCCGTGTGCGCCCGCGGCTCCAGCACTTCCGGCCCCGGCGTCTTGCGCGTCACCAGGCGATTCTTGATGGACTTGTCCGCCGCCCGCCCCAGGCCGGTTTCCTCCTGAGCTTCTCTCGCCAAATCCTCGGCGTGCTCGAGCGTGGACGCGCGAATCGCCGCGATGATCCCCTTGCGGCTTTCCAGTCCGATCTGGCTGAACGCTTCAAACGCCTTCCGCGCGGCTGCCACGCACTCGTCAATCGTGCGAAAGACCCCCATGGGCAACACGCCGCCGCGCTCGATGGAATCGGCAGCAGCGGCCTGCAACCTCGGCTGCGGATTTCCCTTGATGGGCGCATGACCGGTTGACGCCCCCAACTTCGCCGCGACGCGCCGTGCGATCAGATCGATTTGTGTGTCAGAGAGCGTTGACATGCGGCTGCAATTCAAAACCGGCCGATTGACCGATTCACAACTCGATATTCGCTATTCGCCATTCTTCATATACTTCACCGCACCCCCTACTTCCCACTGATCGACGATCGCCATCACCACGGCATCCACCGGCCGCTTGTCAGTCGCCGTGGTCTGCCGGGCGCTCGATCCGCTCGCGTACAGCACCACCTCGCCTTCGCCGGCCCCCACCGCATCGGCCGCGACGACGGTCGTATTGGTGTCTTTCCCCTCGACATCGATCGCGCGGAGCATCAGCAGCCGCAGGCCGGAGAGGCTCTCCTCCTTGCGGGTGGCGACGACGGTTCCGATGACGCGGGCGAGAATCATGATGAATGGCGAATGGCGAATATCAAATAGCGAAAAAGGGCGGAGCCGCGTCAATTCGCCATTCGCTATTCGCCATTCTTAATTTCCTTCGCCTATTTTGCCGTGGATTTCTTCGAGGCTTCCGCTCCCCGCCCCAGCGGCAGCACCGCGTCAATATTGGTGTGCGGCCGCGCGATCACGTGGACCGACACGATCTCACCCACGCGCGCCGCGGCGATCTGGCCCGCGTCGGTCGCGGCCTTCACCGCGGCCACGTCGCCGCGGACGACCACCGTCACATAGCCGCCGCCGATCTTCTCGTAGCTCATCAGCTCGACCCGGGCAGCCTTGACCATCGCGTCAGCCGCCTCGACCGCGGCCGCAAAGCCGCGCGTCTCAATCATTCCCAGTGCATCTGCCATGTTCGCCTGAACCTCCGGTTGCCTAAATCATGCTGCTCGTGCCTTCGCTCCAAAGGAGCGACGGGCTGTAGCCACGGGTGGAGCGAAGCGGAACCCGTGGATCTTGTTGCCAGATTGCTGTCCGCTCCGAAGGAGCGGCGGAGTTGTGGTTTCTGTTGCACGGCCAACAATAGCCGTCCATACGTTCTCGGGACCAGCTACTAACTTTTTTCTTTCTTCTCCTCAACGCGTCCCGTCACCGCCTCGATCGCCGCCTCGGCCGCGCGATATGCCACGTCGATGTCACGCTCCTCGCCGCCCAGATACACGCGGCCGAAACTGCCGAAGGCCCGCACTTCCAGCACGTTGATGTCCGCCGCCTTCTCGGCCTCGTTGGCCGCCAGCGCCGCATAGGCCGCCGGCTCCAGCTCCATGATGTAAAGCGTCTCACCCGCCAGCAGCATGTTACCGTGCCGCATGCGGTTGATGAGCTGGGTCTGATACGTGTCCACGTGGCGAATGACCTGGCTCGACGACATCTTCGGCTTGCGTCGGTCGGCCTCCTTCAACTCCAGCGCCTGCAGGATCGCCCGGCCAGCGTCGCGAATGTCGGCCTGCGAGTCGGCGTGAATTTCGAGGCAGCCGTACAGCCGCTCGACGATCTGCATGCCGGGCGTGACGTGCGTGTTCTTCAGCGCGATATCGGTGACGCGATTGATTTCGATGCCAGGCGAGATTTCAACAAACAGCGACGCCTGCTCCGGGTTCGGCAGAAAGCCCTGCGACACCGTCGCCAGAAATGCGGCGAACTGCGGCTGCAGGCTGTCGAGATAGACGAAGGAACGCAGATCGACCATGAAAGTTCTCGCCGGCGCAGCCGGCCGTAAAACAGAGCCGCGCCCGTCAGGAAGCGGTCACCGTGCCAGACCGATGGCCGATGATCCTCGAAAACGACGCCGAGAATGGTAGTTTCCCGCCCATCGTTCCCTTACCATCGAAAAACCTAGAGCTAGGCCTGCGAAATGTCAAACCCGGAACCAACTCACGCGACCATCGCAGAGGACATCTCATGCGTCGTCTGCGGCTACAACCTGCGCACGCTGTCGCCTGATTTGGTTTGCCCAGAGTGCGGAACGCTAGTTCAACATTCACTCATGAGCGAAAAGCTAGCATTCTGCAACCAAGAATGGCTTGGCGGGATCATTCGTGGATTCTATTTACTAGTTCTAGGCTTGGGAGTGCTTGCTGCCATGTCGGTGTTACCTTTTACCGCAAGTTTCGGTTTCTTTCAGGGGGACGCACTTCCATTACTGACGATTCTGGGTTCGACGTTCCTCGTGATCGGCGCTTTTAATTTCACAGCGCGTGAAAGGCGACGGAACAATCGAATCGGCAACTCGCGTTCTCGTCATTTGCTGCGGATTCTCATCCTCGCCTGGGTTGCCTTCATGATTTCACATGGCATTTCAAGGCCTTCCCTCCTTCTGACAGGTGCTGTACTTCATAGCCTTTTGGCTTCGATCGTCGCCTCACTAGCATATGTCCGATGGCTGGCAGCACGTTCGGCTAATCCGGGCCTTCAACAACTGGCACGGATTTTGTACTTGGCATTCTCGTCAATCTTGCTTATCTGGGTCATCGATTCGATCATCGGACTTCTCGCGGGCAACCCGGACCTGAGTGGCTGGAGCCCGCTAGCTGGCGTGAGAATGCTCTCAGGTTGCGCTCTCGTTCCGCTTGGAATCGGTTACATCGTGCTCTTGTTCTTTCTGATTGTGACACTTCATGTTGACTGTCGAAACGCAAGAAAGCTGGCAGCGCGTAATGGATAAGGAAAAGGGCGAACCACATGCCGTGACTCGCCCTTCTTTCAAACGTCTCTAGATCGAATTTGCAAGCGATCAGTTCGCCACGCCGCCAAACACCGTCAACCCATCCAGAAAATAGCTCATTCCGCTGAACAGCGCCTGCAGGATGTCGTTCAAAACGCTAAAGAACGACGTCACGAACGCCTCGAAAGTCCCGTTGAGTTCAAACATGCTTCTTCCCCCTTTATATGCCCGCCATGAGGCCGGCCGCAGCAGCGACCCGCCCACTCGCCCTCACGCGGGCGATGAATCGTGGCGAAACGCGTTAACCATCCTCCTTATCGACGCGATTCCCGCGTTGCTTTTCGGCAACGCCCCTTTCCATTCGCAACCGCCTGCGGCGAGAATATGATTCCCATATTTCCCACGGCAGACCGCGATCCTGCCACGTTCTCAATCGCCCGCGCTCTATGGGGACCTGCGGCGAATCGCATGGTCCGGTTGCTGCCACGTCGAAGTTGAGTTCTCGGAATTGATCACCACGCACGAGGGACTCAAGCCGTGCTCCCGAATCGCGAAATATCGACGCTGCGGATTTGGGTGTGCGTCCTCAGCGCCCTCGTCGTTGGGGGCACGCTGCTCGCCACGCTGACGCCGATGCCCTACGACAGGCGTCCCCCGAGCGTCACGTTCCTCGAAGGATTCGCCTATCTGGCCCTCGACCCCATCTCCCCCATGGACATCGCCGCGAATCTTCTGATGTTTGTCCCGGTCGGGGCCGCCATCGGCGCGGCACTGGCAGCCGCGACCGCCAGGAAGCGACTGGTCTTGCCCGCGACCGCAGGGCTGTCGCTCCTGCTCAGCGTCGGCATCGAATGGACCCAGGTGTTCATTCCCGGCCGTTACCCCTCGATCATCGACATCGTCAGCAATTCAATCGGCGGACTCGCCGGCGCGATTGCGGCCAGCTTCGCGACGACGGTGTTCAATCGCCTTCACGCCGTCGTTCTGCACAGAGTTCAAAGTGTCTCGCCCGCGCCGCCGCCCGCCGAATCCAGGCACGCAGCGTGAACTGCAAATTATCCGCGTGAATTGGCATCTCTCACGTATCAGCGCCGCCCGGACTGAAGTCCGGGGCTCGTCGGGAGAGCGCGCCTCATTCTACATTCTCAATTCTTCATTCCACATTCACTTACTGTACCGCTTCGAATGCTTCAGATGCTTCTCGAAGTTCTCGTCGAACTTCTCAAAAAGCTCCGGCGCGTGCTTGATGATCAGCACGTTCTCCGCGTTCTTCTCCTCGGCCGCCTTGGTGAAGTTGTAGGAGCCGGTGATGATCGTGTGCGTGTCGATCAGCACGATCTTGTTGTTGGCCGTCGCGTGCTTGGAATCGAAGTAAATCGGGATGCCCTCGCGCTTCAGAATCCGCCAGCTTCCATAGGTCATCTTCTCCTGCGACTTGTCGAGAATGACCTTCACATCCACGCCGCGCTTTTTCGCCTCGACGACCGCATCGGTGATCGGCCGCGAGGTGAAGTAAAAGGCCTGAATGCGCAGGGTCTCCTCGGCATTGCTGATCTCCTCCGCGATCCGCTCCTGGCAGCCGCCGCCGGGTGAGAAGATCACGTCGATGTTCACCACGGCGCCTTCTTCATCCACCGGGTCGTAAAATGCCCTGTTGGAACCCGGTGCGGCCAGCAGTACGGCCGTCCCCACAAGACCGAAAACCATGATGTGAAAAGCGGTCCATCCGCGCGAGCGATACATGAGAGTCCTCCGGTAAAAACGCTGCCTACATGCGCCGCGGACCCGACCGCGACGCGCCTATCGTATGCGCCGCAACATCCGTCGCAACCCTTTTCAGGATCCTGCCGCATCTGCCGATTATTTCGTAAGTTATGAGTGCGCAGCCGCGGCGCCCAAGAAGTTGCCCCGGTCAGACAATCCCGTTTAGCCCCGCCCGGATAGGGCCCCCGGCGAAGCGCGCACTCCGTTCAAATCAAGACGGCTCCGAACGCGCGATCCCGCGCTGACAGGATATTGCCATGAAAGCATCCGTGAAGATTGGCCTGCGATATACGTTCACCGGATTCCTGAAATGCGCCATTGCGGTGGCAGTAGTTGCCTTCGCTCTGCACAACTACGCCGGACCGGTGCATTGGCTCGCCCACTCCATCGCGGCCGGCACGACCGTGTTCTTACTCATGAACCGTTCGATGTGGCGGGCCATCCATGGGGCCCATGAAGCCGGCGAAGTCGATCGCCGGGTCGTTGCGCAGATCGACCACGTCGAGGAGGAACAGGCTGATGACGGCGCGAAGAGCACCTGGTTCGACCGGGAAAATGGTCGGCCTCGAATCACATCGAGCGGTGTGGCCCGCGGCCAGGAACACCGAAGGCCAACCGTGGCGAGCGCATAAAAAACCCTTCCGGCGTTGAAACCGGAAGGGCAAGTCAAGCACCCCCAAGGGGATTCGAACCCCTGTCGCCGACATGAAAAGCCGGTGTCCTAGGCCTCTAGACGATGGGGGCCAAGGTGCAACCCGGGCGGAACCTGCGTTCAGCGCGGGGACTTAAGGGGGACGGTATTAAAGTATCAGAACGGGCCGGTTGCAAGAGCGCAACCTGTCATAGCCGTATGTCATTTCCGTTTTGACTTTTTGGCGTTTCGGCGTTTTGGCGTTTCAGATTTCGGCGCTTCGATGACGGCGCGCCGCGAGCGTTTCGGCATTTGGATTGGCCGTTTCTCAACAAACGCCCGCATCCCCTCCGCCACCTCCTCCGACAGATTGTGAATGCTCAGCCAGTCCCGCGCGTGGCCGATGGTCAGGTGCCACGACAGGTCGCGCCAGAAGTTAAGCTGCTGCTTCGCGTAGCGGATGCACTCCGGCAGCTTGTAGATCAGCTTTTCCGCCATCGCATTGACGGCCGCATCGAGCCGCCCGCGCGGCACCACCTGGTTCAGCAGCCCCCACTCCAGCGCTTTGGCCGCGTGAATCTCCTCGCACAGAAACAGAATTTCCCGCGCCCGCCGGTCGCCCACGATCAGCGGCAGGAACTGCGTCGCCCCCGCCGCCGCCACGCTTCCGCGCGCCGCGCCCACTTGGCAGATGATGATGTCGTCCGCTGCGATCGCCAGGTCGCACGCCATGTTGAATTCATTGCCGCCGCCCACCACCATTCCGTTCAGCCGTGCGATCGTCGGCTTGCCGATGTTCCGCAGCCGCTCGTGGCACTCGATGAACAGCCCCATCCACTTCCAATACCTATCCGGCCGCCCGACGAACTCCGCGGCCTGCTCCTTCACGTCGGCCCCGGTGCAAAACGCCCGATCGCCCGCGCCTGTCAGAATCAGCACCCGCACCTCGTCATCCCATGCCGCATCCGCGAACGCCGCGTTCAACTCCACCAACATCGGCCCGTTTACCGCGTTCAGCACGGCCGGCCGATTGAACGTAACCACCCCGCGTCGATCGCGCTTCTCATACTTAATGAGCTTGAAATCAAAGGATTTGGCAGGCCGTCCTGAATAATCCATTTTGTTGTTCCAATTTGTAACTTCAGATTTTCCGACAGAGAATACAACTGTCCATGCTAACGACGAATGTGCCCAAACGCTTCGTTCGCGGTAGATTGTCGGTGCCAAATGGTGATTCCGAGATGATTTGCCCGAAAACCGTTAAAATCCAGTTCGACTCGCCATCGCTTCAAATCTCCCCTCAACTGACGCGCGCCAGCTTTCTCGAATCCGAATTCGGAAAGGTCGCCCGTACGCTCGTCAGCAATGAACCGTGGCACTCGTGGGTGCTTTCGGAAACGTGCCATTCCCGCCGCGCCTTCAACGTGGCGCTCTACTTCGAGGGCGAAAAAATCGCGAGCGTCTCTCTCGACGCCTCCGATCCTGCCTTCGGCACGTCGTGGGACGACTTCACCCCGGAAAAAGCCATGCAGCAAAAAGCCGCGCACGATGAATGGGTTTCCGCCTGGCTGGGCGGCAAGCGCAAGTTCCGTTGGGGAACCGTCTGGTCAGGCTACGACGAAAAAAGCGGGTTCAGCAGTATCCACATCCGCTACAAGTGAGTACGACGCTTTGGCGTTGCGACGTTTCGCCGCTTACAAATGGCGCCATGCCAACCCCGCTCGAATCCACCGCCCGCGGCCGCGCCGTCGCTGTCCTTACCGAGAGCTACTACGGCGACGCAATGGGGCACGACCTGCTTGAGGCGGCGCAGGCCCGATCGCGGCTCTCTGCAACGGATGCCGCTTTGGCGGCAGAGATCGTCCTCGGCGTCTCGCGCTGGCGGATTACCTGCGAGCATATCGCATCCCATTTCTATAAGGGCCGCTGGGCCGGCCTTCGCGAGCGCGAGCGGGTCGTGCTGGCCGTCGGCGTCTATCAGCTCTGCTGGCTCGACCGCGTGCCGGAATACGCCGCGGTCGACGAAACCGTGAAAATCGCACATCGATACGGCAAAGGCTTCGCGGCCGTGGCCAACGCAATTTTGCGGCACGTTGTCGAGATCCGCGGCGAAATCGTTGAGTCCTCTCCCGATCTTCCGCCGCGACGCTATCTGCCGCTCGAACCGCACCGCGTCCGGCTGTTCACCGAGGATGTTCTGCCCGACCCTGCGCGAAAGCCGCTCGAATATCTCATCGCCGCCTACGCCCACCCCGCCTGGCTCGTCGAGCGATGGCACCGCCGCTTCAAGCCCGCCCTGTGCCGAAAAATCCTCGAAGCCGGCCAGCGCCGCCCGGTACTTGGCCTTCGGCCCAACACGCTCCGAATTACGGCGACGGAGCTGCGTGACCAGATCATCGCGGACATGGATAGCGGCGGAGCATCGCTACTGACCGAGGACATTACAGTTGAAAATACCGCCCTTGAGCCTTCACTGAATTGCGAATGCCTGATTATTCGCCGGCCGATCACTGCTGCC
>DATMEE010000006.1:0-5534 GCA_035557035.1 Phycisphaerae bacterium | reverse complement strand
AGAACGCGACGACGTGCTTGCCGTCGGTGGCAGGCGTGCTGTTGGCATGGGTCGCCTTGGTGTGACGCTTGATCTTCGGCACGGCCTTGTGGGCGAGCTTATTCCAGAGAATCTTGCCCGAGTTTTTGTCGAGGCAGATGACGCGAAATTCGTGCTCAGTGTCGTCCTCGACCGGCGCGATGTCGCCGTAGAGGCCCACGCGGAGTCCGGCGTCGTCCTTGCCGCTTATTGCGGTGGTGATGATAAGCCGATCGCCCCAGATGACGGGACAGGAATGGCCCAGGCCCGGAATCGGCGTTTTCCAGCGGACGTTCTCGCCCGTCTCGACGTTCCATTTGCGCGGCGGCCGGCAGCGATTAGCGACGCCCGACGCGCCGGGGCCGCGGAAGGAAGGCCAGTTCACGAGCGCCCGCCGATCGGGGTTATTGGCCGACAACAACTTCTTGGATTTATCGCGAACGGGTTTTTTGGGATCGGCGGAGGCAGACGTCAAAGTCCGGGCGACGGCGGTCAAGAATACAAAAATGAGGCCAATTCGCAGCAGGCGATTCTTCATGGAATATCTCCGCTTGGGACTCGTGCGGTCCGTTCCATTTATGAACGGGAGGCAAGAAGCTGCTTCACGGAACTAGCCCACTGCGGAAACCGGCTTCTTGCGGCTGCGCTCGGACGATCCCGGGGGGCGTGCGTGCGTGCGCAGGATGTCCTCGCAGAGGCACCGCAGCGGTTCGGCCACGCTCCAGGCCTGCCACGGGCAGCCGCCGGGGGTGTGCGGCGGGTCGCCCGATGCCACCTCGCTGACGCTCCCGATGCCCGCCTCCTCCAGGTGAAACATCAGGCCGTCGAGGAATCGCCGCGCTTTTTCGCGGGCCGAATCGAGGCCTTCGTAGGATTTGACGTATGCGGTGACGAAGGGTCCGAGCAGCCACGGCCAGACCGTGCCCTGATGATAAGCGGCGTCGCGCGCCGCGACATTGCCTTCGTACGTCGAGCGATAATTCGGATCGCTCGGCGCGAGTGTGCGCAGGCCGAGCGGCGTGAGCAGATCGCGCTCGCAAACCGCGACGACCGAGCGCCGCCGCGACTCATCGAGAATCGGATGCGTCAGGCTGATGGCGAGAAGCTGATTCGGCCGAATGCTCTTGTCCACGGCGTTCGCTTCGCCATTCACGTCAATGACATCGTAGAGGCAGCAGACGTCGTCTCGCCAGAACCTGCGGTTAAAGGACGCATGAGCCAGCTCGGCGGACTGGCGCCAGCGGTCTGCCCGCGGCTTGTCCTTCATGCGCTCTGCGAACGACGCGGCGATGCGCAATGCGTTGTACCAGAGCGCGCAGATTTCCACTGCCTTGCCCGTGCGCGGCGTGACGGCGCGCTCGCCGGTGCAGGCGTCCATCCACGTAAGGGCGACGCCGTCCTCGCCGGCAAAGAGCAGGCCGTCAACATCCTGATGAATGTTGTGGCGCGTGCCCTTCTCGTGGCTCTCCATGATATTCACGATGACGAGGTAGAGCTCCTTCTCAACGAGTGTCCAGTCTGCCGTGTACCGCAGATAGCCGTCGATCGCGTTCACGTACCACAGGGTGGCATCGACGGCGTTATAGACCGGCGGCTCGCCGTAGGACGGAAAACAATTCGGAATCATCCCACCATCGAGATGGGCCGCGAAAGCGCGGATGACCTGCTTCGCCTCGTCGTATCGGCCGGGGACCAGGCACAGGCCGGGCAGTGCAATGAAGGTGTCACGCCCCCAGTCCTCGAACCAGGGATACCCGGCGATGATCGTTTTGAACTCGCCGCGGCGAACCAGAAAATCGCCCGTGGCCCGCAATAACGCTCCGAGGAGCGGATCGGCATCCGGAGACTGAGCGACCAGATCTTCGTCCCGCTCGGCCGCGGCGGCGAAGGCCGAGGCATGGTCGCGCCATGAGCATGGCTGAGTGGAAGCAACAACGATGAGACTATCGGCCTCGCCCTTCTTCAGCGTGGCGGTGATCGGCCCCGGCATGAAGAGGTTCTGCGACCAGTCATAGCCGCGGGCGCGATCGCAGGCCAACTCGAAGTTGTAATACCAATCTGATCGCGAACGAAACTCGCCGTTCTGCGAAAGGAACAAATCCGGAAGTTCCTGCGGCCAGACGATCTGAATCCGATCACCGGCGGAGACGATTTCCGGGTCGCCTGCGTCGTTCGCATGCAGAAGATGATGAAAATGGCGGCTGGCACACAAGGGCCGCACAGTGATGCTTACCGGGCGGTCGCCCTGCAACAGGCGGTAACGCACGAAAACGGTGTCTTCGCCGTCCACCATGCAAAGCGTCTGTTCGATGAGACTGTCCCCGGCCCGCCATCGCCAGGTCGGATAGGGGCGAAGAGAAAAGGAGTCGAGCAATTTGTAACCGGTCGGAGCGAGGACCTCTGGATAGTCGTTTGTCGCCAACTCGTAGGTCAGCCCGTCTACCATCAGCGTCGTGTCGAGCTTGGCCAACAACACGAAGCGCTTTACGGGTGGCTCCAAGGCCGCTACCAGCAGGCCGTGGTATCGTCGGCAGAGCATTTGGTTGACGGTGGCGGATGCATAGCCGCCGCGACCGTTGGTGACGATCCATTCCAAGGATCGACTTGACGGGAGATCGCTGCAACGGCGGGAGTCGAGGCTGAGAGTTGGATTCATGGGCGTACTGCCTTTCATGATCGGAATCGCGGCGGCAAGCCGAAGCGGGGCGCCGGAACCGATCGATGAGTGTGCCGCGGATCATCGCGACATGGGTGCGGCGAATCATTGGAACTTAATCGACCTACAACGTCAAACGGCGCCACTGGAAATCACGACCGGTCGCCTCCGCGATCCAAGCTCAGAGAGAACCTACGGGAACCATGCGAGAATCCATCCAGAAGCGAGCAGCCCGCAAACGATGCCCGCGATGGCCGCGCGACGTCCCGGCGCAAATGCGGTGGGCCTCTCCGGGCCTCGAAGTGCGAGCGCACCCAGAATGACAGCAAGCAGGCCGAGCCCAGGCACACAGAATGCGAACAAAGACACGACCCCGAGGATGAGCGACGCCGTGGCGAGGCGATTACCCTTGTTGGCGCTGAAATTAACGACGGCGGCAGCGCCTTCCATCGTGAATGGCATGCCGCAGGAGTCGCACAGATTCGCGTCGATCGACATGTGGCGCTTGCAGCGCGGGCACTCGATGACGGACTCGCCGCCGTCGGTGCGTATGATTCGCGGGGCCTTTTCGCCGGCATTCGCATACGCGTGAAGCGGAGTGGGGAGCTGGCCGTCGCTTGCCACGATCGCGGGACCGGTCGGGATGCCCGTCCTCGGATCGACTTGCGGGATTTGAAAGACGGCCCCGCAAGTCGGACAGCGGCCATGCTTTCCGCTCTGCGGCGCCCGGGCCTCCAGGATTGAACCGCACCGCTGGCAGGTAAATGTAAACCGGATGGCGCTGGCGACGTTCGGCACCGTGGAAATCGTCGAAGCCACGACCACCGGCGTCCCGCCCTCGCGCGGGATCATGAAATGCCGTGCGCAGTGCGGACAACCGATGACTCGGCCGATCAGCTCGGGCTGGGCCGAGACCATCTGACTGCACGCGGGACATCGCACCTGATCGGGCATCGGCCCCATTTTACCCTCGGGCGCAGATCCGGGTTATGGAGCAAACAGTACCTTGACCACGGGACGTCGAGCGCGGTTGAGAAGCGACATCACCGCTTCTCGATATTCAGCGAGGCTGAATCGGGCCACGGGGAGATTTGACAGATTCAGACGCCCCTGCGCGAGCCACTCGAAGACAAGGTCGTACGTGTGAATCCGGCGGCCATCGATGTTTTCGATCTGCCGCCCGTTGGCCCCGACGACGTTGAGCTCGTCGAACCACAGCGGCGTCGAATCGTGCATGGCGATGCCCGTGGTTCCAATGGCGACGAGCGTGCCGCGGCCTCGCGTCCACATCAGCGCGTCGGTCAGGCCCGCCGCGTTTCCGGAGCATTCATAAACCAGATCGTATCCGCCCAACATGCTCTGATTTCCCATGCGGCCATCGAGGCGGATGCCGCCGGTATCTGCGGCGACGAGCTTGTGTCGGTCGATCCGCGACGTGCGACGCGGCACGACGATGACGTGATCCGCGCCACATTGGGTCGCCAAATCTCGTTGAAAGGAATGTCGGACCAGCGCGGTGATCCGATTTCGATGTCCCAGCGCTCGAAGCGACGCCAGGACACCCAGGGCGATAATGCCGGAACCGTGGACGAGAATGGATTCTTCAGGATGTGGGCGACAACGGAGCGCGGCGTGGGCGGCGGAGGCGATGGGATCGACCAGCGCCGCGGTCTCATCGGAAATGGCGTCGGGCACGGCATGCAATTGTGACTCGTGGGCGACAAATAATTCCGACCAGCTTCCGCCGGTGCGCGGATTAAGCCCGAGCAGGGCCCGTGGTGGGAATCCATTCCCCCCCGGTGTTTCGCAAAGCGAAGGGATTCCCGCCGCACAATTCCGGCAAAGGGGAGCGAGTTCACGGCCTTCGCAGCCAATCGCCGGGTCGGCGCAGACGCGCTGACCGACGGAGAATCTCGACACCGCCGGGCCGGCTTCGACAATCTCGCCGACGTTCTCGTGGCCAAGAACCGCGGGAAAGGCCGCATGTTGCTGCAAAATCGTGTTGGGGTGGTTGCGTAGCGTGATGAGCGCCAAATCGGTGCCGCAGACCCCGCCGTAACGGGTGCGAATCTTCACCCAGCGGTCGCCGGACAACCGCGGTTCGGGCACGTCCAACAGGCGAAGACCGCCCAGTCGTGTGACGAAAACGCCTTTGGAAATCAATCCGAGGAGTTTGCAGCCCACCCACCGCACCGGCGTGATTTTGTAAACAATGGCCTTCATCCGCCCGGAGTATATCGCCAGCGCTACAGCGGCGAATCCGTGTGGGCCGGGCTTTAGCTCAAAGGCATGAATTGCCGTCGTTACCTATACGGCGAACGCACACCACGTTCGGATGGACCATCGGATCGGTCGCCCGCGGGAAGTCAAACATGCTTGCGCTATCGAAGAAAGTCATCGCCTATCGTCGCGAGTTCGGCATGCAGCGAACGATCAGGCATGCGGTACACCGGCTTTCGGAGGGATGGCACGAGCGCCGTCTGGGCATCCGCTCCGCGGATTACGTTCAGTTGCCCGAGCTGGGAATCCACAACGCGCTGTGCAAGCCCTACGCCCCGGCGGAGCATCGGACGCTACGGCGGGTGTTGAGCAGCCTGTCGATTCGGCCGGGCGAGGATGTGTTCATTGACTTTGGCTCGGGCATGGGGCGCGTGGTCGTGGTTGCGGCGACGTTTCCGTTCAAGAAGGTGATCGGCGTGGAGATCGCGCCGCAACTGGATGTCATTGCAAGGGAGAATCTCCGCCGGGCGCGGCCGCATCTCTGTTGTCAAAACGTCGAGCTGGTGACGGCCGATGCGAATGAGTACGCGTTGCCGCGCGATGCGACGGTCATCTTCATTTACAATTCGTTCGTGGGCGC
>DATMEE010000005.1:0-3695 GCA_035557035.1 Phycisphaerae bacterium | reverse complement strand
GATGATGAACGTCATGATGATCTTCATGGGGTTCATTTTCTACAACATGCCCAGCGGCCTGTGCCTGTACATTTTGTGCAGCAGTCTGCTGGGAATGGGAGAGCAGTGGTACATCCGCAAGCACATCAAGGAAAAGGAGGCTCGCGGTGACTTTAGTCCGGCATCGAAGAAGGAAGGCGGCAACGGCAGCGCCGCGAAAACAGGATGGCTGAATCGAAAGCTCGAGCACTGGCAGAAGCTGGCCGACGAGCAGCGCATCGCCCGCTCGAAAAATCCGATGTCTCCGAAGCCGAAAAAGAAGAAAAGCCGGTTCTAGACTTGATGATCCGGGGTATTGGTGGATTTGGTGATTGGTCTTTCCTTGATTCGGGTGACCGCGAACTTGGAATTTGGCGCTTGGGATTTGAGATTTGAAATTTGAGACATGAAATATGAGATCCCTTCGTCGCCGCAGCCCCTCAAGTTGACACGATATTGGCACATGGCGGCAGGATCAGTTCTCTCGAATGAATACCACGCCACACGAGAACCTCGCCGCCCAACCCTCATCACCGTCGCTCCGAGCATTTTGTCACACGACCGGGTACATCTTTCAATCCATCGGCTTCATGCTGGCGATGGCGATGTGCTGCTGGTGGCCGTCCAACTGCTGGCAGGATCAGATTCGTCCAGCAACGACAGCCGCGGCGACGGAACCTCCTCAGCCGCTGCGGGATGCGGCGCCGCACGAGGTGTGGGCAATGGTGGCCGTCACTGCGTCGTTCGTGGGCGGGTTGAGTTTGCTCGTGATCGGGTTTGGCTTGCAGCAGGATCGCCTGCGCAGCGGCATCGTGCCTATGCTGGTGACGGGAGCGATCACGGCATTTTTCTGGCTGTACCTGGGGTTTGCGATCTTTCAATTTCCGGCCGTCGGCAGGATCATCGTCAGCGCGTTAATGGCGCTGGCGTGGACGATCTGCTTTTTGCTCGCGGGGGTTTGCAACGAACAGTTGCGGGCGAACCCGCCTACGCGGTCTGAACGATCATGGACATCGCGCGATGAGGATGACTTTCGAAAATCGCTTTCGCCTGACTCACCAGATAAAACGAACCCGTGATGGTGATAAGGTCCTCGCGCGTGACGGCCTTCTCCGCGGTCACCAGCGCCTCTTCCAGACTTTGGGCGACCTGTGCCATGCGGCCTGAGACTTCGGCGAACTTTGCCGCGAGGTCGGCGGGGTCGGCGGAGCGAGGAGACTTGATCGGCGTGAAGATAATCTTGTCGGCGCCGAGCTGAATCTGCCGCAACATGCCGTCGATGTCCTTGTCGGCGCAGCAGCCGAAGATGACGACCATGCTGTCGTAGGGCACGTTCTGGCCGATGGCGCGCATGAGGGCTTCGATGCTGGCGGCGTTGTGGGCGCCGTCTCCGAGGACGCGCGGGTTGTCGCAGAGCATTTCCATCCGACCCTGCAAGCGGACCTTGGGCAGGCCGGCGATGGACTTTTCGTCGTCGAGTTGGAATCCGCGGTTTTTGAGCTGATCGAGCATGCCGAGGGCGACGCCGCAGTTGATCGCCTGGTGCTCGCCGACGAGGGGAACGAGCAGGTGGTCGAAATGGCTGGTGGGCGTAGTGATGCAAATGCGGGCCTGCGGACCGGAGCGCGACGCCTCGAAACGATAGCTGAAGCGAATCTCATCGCCTGCGAAGTAGATTTTCGATCCGACCTGCTCGGCCACGCGCTTGAAAACCTTTTTCACGCCCGTGGGCTGCGGCGCGGATACAACGGGAATATCCGCCTTGAAAATCCCCGCCTTCTCCTCGGCGATCTGCTCGACGGTGTCGCCAAGCTGGACCATGTGGTCGAGGCTGATGTTCACGACGCCGCACACTTCGGGCTTCACGACGTTGGTGGCATCGAAACGGCCGCCCAGGCCGACTTCGAGGACGGCGATGTCGACCTTGTGTTCGGCGAAATATAGAAAGGCGACGGCGGTCAGGATTTCAAAGTACGTGGGGCGTTCGGGAAAATCATATTTCTTGGTCGTCTCGGCGATGTGCGCGATAAGGCGGGCGAATTCGGACTTGTGGATCATTTCGTCGTTGATCGCGATGCGTTCGCGGATGTCCACGACGTGCGGAGACGTGTAGATGCCGATTTTCAGGCCGTTGTTGGCGAGCATGTGGGCCAGCATGGCGACGGTGGAGCCTTTGCCTTTCGTGCCCGCGATGTGAACGCTCTTGAAGGTCAGCTCGGGATGGCCCAAGTCGCGCAACAGCTTCTGCATGCGCGCGAGCGTAAAGGCGCCGCGCTGTTGTCGTTTCGGGGGGCGGCGCTCGAAATTGACCTGCTGGGCAAGATATTCGATCGCGGCCGGATAGCCCTTGATGGGTTTGGCGCCGACACCGTTGGAATTCCTGCCGTTTTTCCCCGGCGTTCGTGGAGAAAGGCGCGGCGCCTTCAGAACGGCTCCGCCGGACTGTGGGCGAGTGCGCGAGGAGGTCGGCGAGGTTTTTTCCAATTTCGCGAGGATTCGCGATTTCGACGGTTTGCTTTTTTTTGCGTCAGACTCGGATTTACGGGGAGTCGAACTTTTCCGAGCGTTCAGACGTGTTTTTGTCATAGGGACAATATCCTATCGATTTGCGACGAATCCGTCAAGGATTCATGCGGGATTCGAGGGCGAAATCCAGACAGATTCGGATATAAGACCGCACCCAATCGTAGCTTACAAATTACAAGGAACGTGCGCCATTAACCATACATTAACCAAACAAAAGGATTCGATCTCGCCATTCCTCAGGTGAATTGACAGGTTTTCCGCAACCAATCAAGGGTTTGTACACACCGTTCGGGGGGCGATTGATGCGGTGTAACCCACTTTCAGCCCAGCGATTCAAAGGCGGCTTGCGGGATGATCCATATTCAAGACGATTCTCAGCGTGAATTAGTTCGCCTTTCACTGGGTGCCGATTTGTCGCATTCCTTCAGTCGCATTGACTTGGCGTCGCGAACCGGCCGGGGTGGAATCATCAAATTTGATCGAGGCTTGGAAATTCCCGCGAAATCCGCATAATGGTCATTTTCCCCGTCGGAGCAAAAAATGAGCGATGCCCCGGCAACCAAGATTGTCCGATGCTGTCATTGTCGCGGAATGATGCGCGTTGCGGCCAAAGCCCTTTCGGTCTTTTGCCCGCACTGCCAGAAGCGCGCCACGCTCGAAAGCCTGCGAATCGTGGGAGCGCACCCCGGGCGCAGCCTCGCGACCTGTGGTGACATCCTGGTGGAGGCGGCCTCACAATTGAACGTGGAGATCATCGCGAACAACGTCACGATCCGCGGGCGGGTGAATGGCTCCGTGTCCGCCAACGAATGCCTCGAAGTGGAATCGACCGGACGGATCTACGGCGATGTTCGCGCCGCGAAGCTGGTCGTGCGGGATGGGGGCGTCATTCAGGGCCGCATTGAGATGCTGCCTTCCCTGGCGGCGCGGCAACAGGCCGTGCGGCAGGGCGCCGCCGCGGCGGAACGATCGGAGGAGTCGCACGATTCGCCGCACGGGCACGCGCTGCCGGCGGCGGCCGGCGCGCCAGGTGGAGGTCCGGCGAGACCTTCCTCCCTGCCGCGAGCACCGCAGCAAATCCGCCCCATCCGGCTCGAATGAGGCCGCAGCGTGTTTACCGCTCCACGCGCGCTCATTAGACTACCGTTCAT
>DATMEE010000004.1:0-4000 GCA_035557035.1 Phycisphaerae bacterium | reverse complement strand
CCATGATGGTGTAGAACATCTTGTCGCAGCGGATGCGCATGAAGTACCGCCGCGCGTGGCCGTAGCGCTCCCAGCCCGAGAAATAGTCGCCGAACAATTCCTCCAGCTTGCGGAGCACGCGCCCGCGCCGGTTGTAATCCACCAGAAATTCGCAGGTGCCGAAGAACTGGCCCAGCAGGTAAAGCCCCGAGATGCCGAAGATGTGGACCCAGCCCATCAGAAAGCTGCGCACCGCGACGATCCGAACCAGCGTGAACCAGGGAATCCGCCGGGCATAGCGTGCCAGCGCATCCTCGCCGCCGGCGCTGTCCTGATTACCCGATGGGTCCGTTATGTCCGGCCCGGCCGCGTTTCGCCCGGGTTTCGTCCGAACAGCTGATGGGAGCTTCCCACTCCCCGCTGACCGTTCCGCTCCGGCGCGGGCAAAGGGACCGTCGGTCCGCGGCGGCTTTTTACGATCGTGCAATGAAACTCGCCCCATGCGCCACGTCGACCCTGACGATCACTCTTCTTCCGACTTCCGCGGCTGATACTTCGCGATGACGGCCTGGGCCTCGTTCGACGGCACGTTCTCATAGTGGGAGAACTCCATCGAAAAGCTGCCCTTCCCGCCCGTCATCGAGCTGAGCCGGGAATGATAGTCGGACAATTTCGCCAGCGGCACCTGCGCCTCGATCAGCGCGAAATCGCCCGGCAACGCCTCCTGCCCCGTCGGCCGGCCCCGCCGCTGCGCCAGATCGCCGGTGATATCCCCGACGTGATCGGCCGGCACCGTCACCTGTACGTTCACAATGGGTTCCAACAACACGGGCTTGGCCTTGAGAATGGCTTCCTTGAACGCGAGCTTGCCGGCGATTTTGAACGCGACTTCCTTCGAATCCACTGCGTGATGTTTGCCGTCGGTGATGGATACTTTCACGTCCTGCAAATGAAAACCCGCCAGCGCTCCTTCAACCATAAGCTCCGAAACACCCTTGCGCACGGCCGGCTCAAAATTCGTCGGGATCGTCCCACCGAAAATGTCCCAGTTCCAACTCAACGTCGGCTCGCTGCCGCGCTCCAACGGCTCGACGGAGAGATAGACTTCGCCGAACTGGCCGGCGCCGCCGGTCTGCTTCTTGTGCCGGTAGTGACCCTCGGCTTTCGCCGTGATCGTCTCGCGATAGGGAATTTTCGGCGGTTTCGTATCGACGTCGAGCTTGAAGTGACGGTGCATTCTGGAAAGGATCAACCGAAGGTGCTGATCGCCGGTGCCGCTGATGACGAGTTCGTGCGTTTGCGGATCGTGAACCGCCCTGAAGCACGGATCGGTCTCGGAGAACCGCCGCACGGCATCACCGATCTTCGCTTCGTCCCCGCGCGCCTTGGACGTCACGGCCAGTGAGTACATCGGCGTGGGCACTTTCGGCGCTTCGACACGGCCTTCGCCGGCATCGTCGAACACTGTTTCGGCGACTTTCAAATCCAGCTTCGCCACGGCGAAGATGTCGCCCGCTATCGCGACATCGATATCCTTGTGCTCGTTCCCCGAGAACTTCATCAAATGACCCGACCGATTTCCCTTCCGCTCACCGGAAAGCACGACCTGACTGTCCGGCTTTAGCGTGCCCCCGTAGCAACGAATGAATGGATATTTGATGTGCGACTTCGGATCGATTGCGACCTTGAACACGCGACCGACGAATCGACCGTCGAGCTTGATCGGTTCTTCCTTATCGCCATGGACCAGCTTCCGCTGCCGTCCTTCAATCGGCGACGGGCAGCAATCGGCGATGAAGTTGAGCAGTTCCTTGACGCCGACATCCTTCAGCGCATTGGTATAGACAACCGGCACGATGGTCCCCGCCACGATCGCCTTTACAAAATTCCCGCGAACCTCCTCGTCGGACAGCTCCCCCTGCTCGAAATACTTCGCTATCAGACCGTCGTCGCACTCGGACACCCGCTCGACGATGCTCGTATGCGCCTCGGCCACGCTGCCGAAATCGGCATCGCCAGCCGCATTGGAAATGCAGTCGATGACGGCCTTGCCGCCGCCCGTCGGCAGGTTCACCGGCGTGAGCACGTCGCCGAAACTCTTGCGAAGCAGACCCAGCAGGGCGCCCAGATCGGCGTTTTCCGCGTCGATGTGATTGACCACGATCACCCGCGCCAAGCCGAAGTTCTTTGCATAATCTCGCAGCCGGCGCGTGTTCACCTGAATGCCGGCCGCCGCATTCACCACCGTGAGCGCCGTTTCCACAGCTCCCAGCGCTGCGACGGCCGGCCCGATGAAGTCGGGCGAGCCCGGCGTGTCGATGACGTTGATCTCTTTCTTGTGGACCGAGACGTGCATCACGTGCGAGTCGATCGAGTGCGCGCCTTCGCGCTCCTCGTCATCGGTGTCGAGATGGCTGGATTTGGCGGCCACGCTGCCCAGTCGAGTCGTCGCGCCGGTCGAGTGCAGAAATGCCTCACAGAGCGACGTCTTTCCCGCCGCCGCGTGGCCGACCAGAGCGATGTTGCGAATGTCCTGCGTTGTATAAGCCGGCATGAACGCCTCCTCCGCAAGAGGGTTAAAGGGCGGACGTGCATCCTTGGCGTGATGAATCCCTGCCTGCCTGCTTCACGCCCGCGATTGATTGCAAGACCCCGTATGCTATCAAGCTGTGAATCTCGGGACAAGCAAACCAACTCGCGTCCCGCAACGCGAAAAAACCCCGGCAGTTTTCCCGCCGGGGTCTGATGAATCTCAATTTCTAGACGGGATTTCCCTTACTGCGGCTTGCCGCATCCGCCTCCGCCGGCGAACGCTTCCTTCATCCGCTTGCCGCACTCCTCGGGGCTTACGTCTTCCTGGTGCGTTGCGATCGACCATACGTGGCCGAACGGATCCTTCACCTGGGCAAACCGATCGCCCCAGAACATGTCCATCGGCGGCATCACCGGCGTCGCGCCGGCCTTCGTCGCCTTCTCAAAAGCAGCGTCGGTATTGGTGGAATAAATCATCACCGCGACCGTCGTGCCATTGAGCGACGTCGGCGCCTGAGTCGGCGCACCGGGAAACTCGCCGGCCAGCATGACCATCGCGTTGCCGATCTTGATTTCGCCGTGCATCAGACCTTTGCCGTCCGGCCCGGGCATGCGCATGATCTCCTCGGCGCCGAACGCCTTCTTATAAAACTCGATCGCCGCCGGCCCGTCCTTCACCACCAGGTGCGGCGTGATCGAACTGAACCCGTCGGGAATTGCCTTGACTTGTCCTGCCATGTTCGTTTCTCCCTTCAAAAAACTCGTCCCTGAGAGGTGAACGCACCCTGCAGGATGCCAATGCCTCCCTGCCGACACCGGAGACGGCCGCGCACGCGCGCCGCGCCTGACTACCGGCAAAACTTATTCAGCACGCTCGTAGGTGATGTCAAACACCTTGTAGTTGTCTCCGGCCATCAGATCATACACCGCGAACGTGTGCTTGTCTTTGCTGTCGAGCTTGACCTGATATTTCACGATTCGGCCGTAAACCTTCATCATCGGCTCGTCCATTTCGCCGTAGAACGTGATCGTCTTTTTGTCCTGGCTGACGCTTCCCTTGAAGTTGAGCATCGTCGTATTCAGGTTGCTCGCCCAGCTCCCGCAGTAGAGGTTACGGTCGTTGTCGTAGCCGGTCATGCCGATGCCTTCGAAATCAACCTCCTTCATCTGCATGTTTTCGTCGGGCATCATCATCTTGCCGCGGTGCTCTTCCATGACGTAGCGCTTGCCCAGAACCCACTTCACGTCGGACTTGCCGGCGGTCGTCATCGGCGGGCCGCTGCCTTCGCCCATCATCCACATGCGCGTCGTCGTCTTCCATGTGCCCACGAAATTCTCCAGAAACTCGTGGTGCGACCCGGGCTTCATGTTCTTCATGTAGTCCTTGATGCCCTGCATCATCTCCGGCGTCATTCCCGGCATGCCCCCGCCCTCCGGCTTTTTCTCGTCCTGGGAAAAGACGTTGGCCCCGACGAAAGCGATCAAACCC
>DATMEE010000003.1:0-15535 GCA_035557035.1 Phycisphaerae bacterium | reverse complement strand
TCGAGCACGCGGCCGGGCGTGCCCACGATGAGGTGCGGCTTCTTTCCGAGCTGGTGAATCTGCTGCGTCATGCGCGTGCCGCCGTAGACCGGCACGCAATGGACCTCGCGGAATTTCGCGAGACGCCGCAGCTCGCCCAGCACCTGCACCGCCAGCTCGCGCGTGGGCGTCAGAATGACGGCCTGCATGTGCTGATTGAGATCGATGAGCTGCAGGATCGGCAAACCGAAGGCGGCCGTCTTCCCCGTGCCGGTGCGGGCCTGGCCCAGCACGTCGCGTCCGCCGAGCACGTGCGGGATCAATTCGCTCTGAATCGCCGACGGCTCCTTATAGCCGACGGCCTTCAGCCCGCGCAGCATGGGAAGGTCGACGCCAAGTTCTGCAAAGGCCTGTGGAAGATCGGGATATCGATGCATTGATGGGCGAGTTTCCGTTTTGATGAAAGGGGCGGCGCGGCCGCCGTTTGGGGCATGATACGAGAGGTCCATTTCAATCACAAGGCTGCGGCTCTTGGGCCATTACCGGACGAATTGCAGATCGAGGCCCGTGACGCTTTTCTTCGCTCCCCCGGCCGCCCTAAGCTCGCATAGGGGGGATTGCAAATGGAAAGTCCTTATGGCGACGAGGGGCGCGAACAGAGCCTGCGGTTTGAGCCGTCCCGGAACGACCGCGAGCGCCGTAGCCTGAATCGCCGCCTGTTTCGCGAGATGATCAAGACGCAACTGGAGGAAGGCGCCTTGAGCTGGCTCAAGCGCCGGACGCTGGTCCGCTTCGGCGTGCGCCTCGGTCTCGATGCGTTCGAGGCCCAGATGATCGTCCGCGCCGTCGAGTTCGAGGGCGGGTCGGCCAAGCCGGCGGCGATCTCCGAATTTGAGTCGTCCGTCCGTAGCGAATACATCGCATCCAGCGGCGCGGTGGAGGGCGGTTCGTGGCTGACGGCCGGCGCGCTCATGGCGCTCAGCGTCATCGGCGCGGCATTGGTCCTGTTGGCGTGGCGATGAGGTGCTCACTCCGCTGCCCGACGCGGCGGACGCGAGTTGATCTAGACGACGCCAATCTCAGGAGCGATTGCCCCATCTCGATAGGTGGTCCCCCGCCAGCGGATGTCGCCCCGACCCGAGGCGCAGCGGATCGCGTTGAGCAGTGTTCCCATCGAAAGAAACGCGCCGATGGGATAGATCAGCCCGTAGAGAAAACCCACCCGCGACAACGCGTAGAACACGCCCATCGTGACAAGCTGCGCGGCGCACGAGGCCATCGCCCCATACTTCAGCGACTCGATGTCCCACCGCTCGGGTGAGAGCCCGTCCATCAGCACGGCGAACAGCAGCATCAGCCATGGGGCGAAGGAGAAGGTCGCCAGGACGATGACGGCGGCCCAGAGGCGCCGCGGCGTGACGAACGATCCGCAAAAGATTCGCGTCCAGCCGCGCCAAATCTGCGAGAGCGTGCCGTACATGCGCACGGTATAGAGGTCGCGGTTGTTCACGACGATGAGCCGCCGGCCGATGTCCTTGGCGATGCGTGCCATGTGCATGTCTTCGTTGATCTCGTTTTTCACGGCTTCGTGGCCGCCCATCGCCTCGTAGCACGACCGCTTCATCAGCATGAAGGCACCGTTGGCGTATGCGGTCTTGCGCCGCGGATTGTTTACGACGAGCGGGCTGAACCAGAGGATCATGATGGCGCTGCACGCCGGCTGGACGACGCGCTCCCAGAAGGAATGGACTTCGTGCGAGGGCAGCACCGAGAGGAAATCGGTCTCTTTTTCGAGGGCATAGCGCATGGCGATTTCGAGGGAGCGCGGGCTGAGCTGAATGCAGTCGGCATCGGTGAAGCAGAGCCAGTCACCTTTCGCCAGCGCCACGCCTTCGCGCATGGCGTTGTTCTTGCCGAACCAGCCTTCGCGAAGTTGCGCAACGTGCCGAACCGTCAGCCGTGGACATTCCTTTGCCAGGCGATCGAGCATTTCGCGGGTGCCGTCGGTGCTGCGGTCGTTGACCGCGATAATCTGGAGAGTCGGATACGTCTGCCGTTCGAGCGAATGGATGCACGCTTCGATGTTATGGGCTTCGTCCTTGGCCGCGACGATCATGCTGACCGAGGGCAGATTGGCGGCGGCGGCCGGGTACATCGTCCCGTGCAGGGGCGCGAGGATTCTGCTCACGACGCTGAGCAGCACCAAGCGCATGAGCCAGACCACCAGAATGAACCCGTTCAGGCCGATGAGGACGGTGAGCAGTATGTTCATGTGGTGGACATCATTGGTGCCAATAGACGATCAGCAGGAACAGAGCGGCAAAGAAGCCGATTCCGAGAAGCTCGTTCTTGAATCGTGCGACGCGAAGCCGCAGGAACAATACGAACGCGTAATTGCGGACGACCTGGGCCTTGCGATCGCTGCCGACCAGGATGCCCGCGTAGAAGAGCGCGGCGCGGACCGTGACGACTGTCGCGTAAATCGTGCAAACTGTCGTCAGCAGCCAGCGATAGAGCTCGAACAGATCGCGATCGAGCAGGTTCAACGCTCGTCCTCGCTCTCTTCCTCCTCGCTCGCATGGGCCGACAGCAGACCCTCAAACAGCGCGCTGCCGAGGCGGACCATTGTCGACCCTGCTTCGATGGCGGTCTCGAAGTCCTCGCTCATGCCCATCGAGACTTCCTTGAAATGGGGGCCAAGCGATTTTTCGCCGCGCAGATCGTCGAACACGTCCTTGAGCCGCTCAAAATACAGGCGCAGCTCGACCGGCGTGCAATTTGCGGGGGCCATCGTCATCAGGCCGCACAGGCGCACGCCCGGCCACTCGGCAAAGTGTTCGAGAAGATGCGGCACGGCGCCGACGGCCACGCCGAACTTGCTCTTCTCGCCGCTGGTGTTCACTTGCAGCAGGAAATCCACCGTGCGGCCGAGCTTCTTGGCCTGGTCGTGCAAGTCTTCCGCCAGGCGCAGGCTATCGACGCTGTGGATCAATTCGATCCACGGGATGACGAGCTTGATCTTGTTGCGCTGCAGATGCCCCACCATGTGCCAGTGCGGGCGCGGGCCGGGCGATTCGCGGCGGCCGGAGAGGACCGCCTTGCGCTCGATGTATTCATGAATCATCACGGCGCGCTGGTTGAGCTGCTGGGCGCGGCTCTCGCCGATGTCGAGAATGCCGAGGTCGAGGGCGTTGCGGACGACGTCGAGCTCGACGTGCTTCGTCACCGCCACCATCCGCACGCCGGCGGGGTCGCGGCGGGCGCGGTCGCAGGCGCGCGCGATGCGATCGGTGACGCGCTTGAGATTGTCGGATAGTTTCTTTTTGACGGCGTTGGTTTTGGTAATCACAGGCCGCATCCTTTCGAGCCGGGGCACGGGGGATTGTAATTTGGAAATGCCGCCAGTGAAAGCGAAAATCGCTCCCCAATCGCCCTGATGAAGACTCAGTTCTCGATATAGCAACGCCGCACGTCAAAAGGGAACTCGTTCATCATGTAAACGTAGTTCGAGTTCTGCCGGTGAAGGTAGAGCGACCGCGGCTTTTCATAGCTGCCCATTTCACCCGTCGTGCCGATCTCGCTGGGAACGGCTCCGCCCAGGCCATCAGGCTCGAATGCGAGGACGGTCCACGGACTTACATGATCGGGCCGTCCGGTGACGTAAACCCGTCCCTTGGTGTTGACGATCGCCCGATCCGCGTCGACCAGCGGCGGCAGCTCCATGGCAAATTTCGGCTCGTCCGCCCGAATGTCGTAAACTCGGCACCGACGGCCATTTTTGTCGGTCACGCACACGTGCCCGGAAGCATAGCCCAGGGCGAACGGACGGCGGAAGCGGAAATCCGGGTCGAGCAATCCGATGTATTCGCCACCGGCGCCGAGAATCTGAACGCGATGATTGGCCCGGTCCGCCACGTATATTTTCCCGTTGTCATCGATCGCGAGGTCAGCCGGTTCATTAAACTCGCCCGGCTTGTCGCTCGCTTCACCCGGCCAAGCATCGCGCTTCGGAAGGACCTCGGTCAATTCGCTTTGCTTCACGTCGTAAATCGCGAGCACGTGATTGACCGGGTCGGTGACAAAGAGGCGCCCGTCCGGCGCGAACGCGATTCCCTCGAACCCGGGCTTGTAGCTCTCAAAATTGTCCGTCTTCATCTGATGCGGCTGGGTTCCGGCGCGCCCATCCCAGAAGAACATCTGCGACAACCCCGGCCCTTTCGCGGTCATGAAAGCGTACGACTGATCGACCGCGAACCGCACGCCCTTGTTCCGATGCGTCACGAAGCCCGGCTGGGACAGGCCGCTTTCACGGCCCTCCAGGTCGACCGTCGATACCGCGAAGTATGTATCGAGCGAGTACGGGCCATCGTAAGTGAACTCGTCGTAATAAGATTCGATGCCGTGGGGGAAGTTACTGGGTTCAGGCGGATGATGCACCGAGACCAGCGTCCAAGGCTTGACCTGTTGGCCGGCAAATCCGGTACGCTTGTAAACGCGAAATTCCTGAACCGATTTCGAATCGACGCCCTTGGGCACCAGCCAGGTCAGGATCAACGGCGGCGGCTTCCTGTCGCGCTCCCACATCTCGATGGCGGCGAAGGCGGGCTGCGGGAGGCTTGCCCCCGGCGCGGCGAACCGCGTCTTCACGGCGTGAACATATTCCTCCTTCTGTCCGCGCAGCCATGCGACGTTCAGCGTTGAAATGTGCAGGAAATGAAATTCCTCATTCGGCCCGGCGCGAAGGCGAAGGAGGAGCAGTCCGTTCGACCCGTCGCTTGCGATCCGGCCGAACGGGTTTGCGCTTAGTTCATAACCGTTCGGCGTGCGATGGGACGGCGCCTCCACATTCATCAGGTCGGCGAGGCCCGTTTCGTTGGTGACGGCCGAGACGAGCGGATCGGTTCGACCAATTCCGGCGATCCTTCCGGCCTCGGGCCCCTCGCTCATCAATTGAAATGTATCGATCTGCACGTCTCGCAGGGGACTTCCGTCGGTCGCCCGCACGTCCAGAGAGATCTTTCGCGGGAGCTGATAGAGATACTCTCCCGCAAATCCGCGCGGGCGGCCAAAGACCTGGTTTAGATAAGCCGCCTGCTCCTCGGTCAGCGGAAATCCGCCGGGCGTGTGCATCAACGACGCCCGGTGCGGCGAAAGATATTGCAGCATCGCGAAGCGATCGTAGATGTCCAGCACATAGCTCTGCTCCACGCGCGTGTCCGTGCGCGTCAGATCGACCAGCCCGAGCTGCAGGCCGATGCTCTTGAGCGCGGGCCATGACACCATCAGCGCTTCTTTCTTCGCGTCATCGGGCTTGCCGAGATTGGCGATCGCGCAAATCGCGGAATATTCGGGCAGTCCGCCGGCGGCGGCGCCGCGATGCAATGAGGGCATCCACTCTGCGGCTTGCAACGGGTCGTCCACAACAAGAATTCGATCGCACGCGACGCGTTCAAAGACGCCGTTCGGCGAGGAGGGATAAACCGACGCCGCGAAGAGAGCGTTTAGACATGCGACGTGATATTGCGCGTAGTCCTCAAAGCAGAATGAATCCACCATGTTCGGCGTTTTCTTGAACGCCTCGTAGCGCTCGCGCGCGACGACGAACGCGACTCCCAAGGCTCGCGTAGGCTGCCGGAAGCGATTATTCCAGCGATTCGCGTCCTCCGCTTTCGACTCCGGATCGATCCGCACTTCCAGAGTATGCGGACCGTTCTGCCAATCCCACGGCACGTCGATGACGTGCTCACGACCCGGTTCGATCGCGGGAATGCCGGGCGCGACCAGCTCGCGCTCGTCCAGCAGGATGCTGCAAGGCACGGGAAGCGACGCGGCCCCGCCGGCGTTCAGGATATGAATGCGAAACGTCACCTGTTCGCCCGGCATCGGACCCGCGGGCGCATTCGGATCAACGTCGAGTGTTTGGACACCCTCCTTGACCGCCACATGCCCGTGCCATGACAGGTCGCGCGGCGTCCGCTCAACGTAGGCCACGGTTAAGTCAGGCATTTCCGGCACGCGCCGATGCCGCTCCAGCCGCCGCAGATCGATGCTCTCGACGTCCCGGACCGGATAGGCCTTCAATGCGCCTGCGTCATACATCAGCACCTGGTCGGCCCACTCCATCACCTTGCCGGTGGCTTTCGCCTGATTGGAAAACGTCACCACATCGCCGTAATTGCGCGACGCATGCTCGAAGCGGTAGGGGAAGACAGTTTCCGCGGTCGGAATTATGACCGGTGGCGATGGCGTCTCCGCTCCATCGCAGACGTTCGATTCCTGAATCGCAAACCCGATCATGGCCGCGGCGATCAGCGAGCGCAGTGGCTCAATACCCATCCTGACTCTCCCTTATGTCGATGAACCCAGTGCCTTGGCGATTCGCGCTCGATACGTTTCCAGCTCGGATTCCGCATATTTTCCGGCGTTCCACCGGTAGCCCAGGCCGTCCGCCTCCCCGCGCGGAATCAGGTGAAAGTGAACGTGAAACACCGCCTGGCCGCTGGTCGCACCCGTGTTCTGAAGAAAATTCAGCCCGGTCGCGCCGGTGGTTTTCATAACCGCGTCGGCGATCCTCGGGGCGACCGCAAGCACGGCGCCCAGGGCCTCGCCCGAAATGTCGCGGAGGTCCCGAAAGTGATCCTTCGGAATGAGGAGCGTATGCCCGGGTGAAAGCGGGCCGCTGTCCAGAAATGCAAGCACGCGATCATTCTCGAATACTTTGGACGAAGGAATCTCACCCGAAGCGATTTTGCAGAAAATACAGTTTGCCTCTTTCATCGCGGGCGCTCCGGTGCGGGCTTTCCAGACTCATTCTCGCACAAGGGCATCATAGCGTACGGGGCTGACATGAAAAAACCCGGGACGACGGGCGCCCCGGGTTTCTGAAATATCCAAGCATGTCTTAACGACAAGTCACGTCGCTTCGGGCGGTTCAGCCGCCGCGGCAGGTGACGCGGTCTGCGCCTGAGTTCCGGAGGACTTGCTTGCCTTTCGTCGTTGGCGAACCGGCTTCTTTCCTTCAAGGACTCGAATGCGATCCTGCACCTTGCGCCGGCGTATGCCGACGCTTTTCTTCGCGCCAGTGGTGACTTCAATGCGGCCGCTTTTGTCGGCATCGATCAATTGGAGAATGGCAAGGTCGCCCGCATCACCGACGCGGCGCTTGGACAGGCGAATGATCCGGGTGTAACCGCCGGGACGATTCTTGTAGAGCGGCGCGACTTCAGTCATCAGTTTGTGGACGATTGAGCCGGCCACAAACGAGACTTTTTTCTTGTTATACGAGGCTGGAACCTTGCCCAGGCGATGCCGCCGACCGGCGCGCGAGCCCATGACGCGGCTGCGGTCCGCCATGGACATCGTTTCGTATTGGGCCTCCTGCTCGCGATCGAGCACGGCCCGGTCGGTGAGGAGCGACTCGATTCGCCGCCGGGCGGCCAGATCTCCGCGCCGCGCGATGGTGATGAGCTTCTCGACGAAACTCCGGATCGCCTTGGCTTTAATCAGGGTGGTCTCGATCTGCCCGTACTGAAAGAGGCTCTGCGCCATGTTGCGCCGCATCGCGAGCAAATGTGCAGGCGTTCTCGCCAGATGTCGTTTTGATGAACCGTGCCTCATACCAGTGTTTCCTATCGTATTTGCAGTCGGGCGTCGCCCGTGCGACCCTCGATCTCATCGGGGTTCAATGTCAACATCCGAATCCATCATGCGCGAGCCGGGTTCAACGGCATTCGGGGAGGAATAGCCGGAAATCGATCCCATCGACCCCGAATCGAGCGGTGCGATGCCGGGACGACCCGCCGGCACCCCGCCGAAACGACTGGGACCGGGCGCCGCCGTCTGCATCGGCTCCTCTTCCTCTTCTTCGTCGTCGTCTTCATCGAGATTCACGCCGATGGAGGAGCGCAGGGTCAGACCAAAGTCGGTCAATTTGCGCTTCACTTCACGGAGCGAAGTCTTCCCGAAACTCCGCAGCTTGAGCAGGTCGGCCTCCTCCCGAAGCATCAAATCGCCGATCGTTGCGATGTTGGCCGACGCCAGGCAATTGCTCGCCCTGACGGACAGGTCCAGCACCGAGATCGGCAACGCGAGCTTGCTCTGGTCGGCATTCGACAGGCCCATTGAATGCCCGCCGTGCGATTGGCCCTCGATCGCCAGGCCGCTTCCCAGCTCGAAATACTGGACAAAGGGGTTCAGGTGCTTGCGCAGAATCTTCGCGGCCTCGACGAGCGCCATCTCGGGAGACAACGTGCCGTTGGTCCAGATTTCCATGACCAGTCGGTCGTAGTTCGTTCGCTGGCCGACGCGCGTATCTTCGACGCGATAGCGCACGCGTGACACCGGCGAGAACACCGAATCGACGGGGATTTCGCCGATGACCTGCTCCTGCTCGACGCCCTTGTTTTCTTCGGCAGTGACGTAGCTTCGGCCCCGGGCCACCGTCATTTCCATCTCGATCTCGACGTTGTCCGTGAGGGTGCAGATCAGATGGTCCCGGTTGATGATGTCGATCGCCGCGTCGGCCTGAAGCGCGGATGCCCGCACCTCGGTGGTCGCCCCGGCCTTGCCGCGCACCGAGACACGCATGGTCTTGGGCTGGTCGGTGGAAAGATTCACCACCAGCGACTTCACGTTGAGAATGATCTCGGTGACGTCCTCGAGTACGCCGGGGATCGTCATGAACTCGTGATCGACCCCCTTGATGCGCACGTGGGTGACCGCCGAGCTCTCGAGGCTCGACAGCAGAATGCGGCGCAGGCTGTTGCCGACCGTGGTGCCGAATCCGCGCTCGAAAGGCTCCACGACAAACCGGCCGTAATTCCCCTGGCTGGCTGCATCATCCCGCATCACGCGGGTCGGCAATTCCAATCCTCGCCAACGAATTCTCATGCTTGAAAGACCTCCTGAACGCCCGCCGCCGTCCGCGTCGGCTTGGGGACCGTCCGTATGGTGTAAGCCGGTCAAACCCGCGACGATTGCCGGCCGTGTCAATGCTTTGTCAAAGACATCCGCGGCTCGGCATGGTGCAGGAGCGGCGGCATGTGTCGCCGGACGATACCGGCGCGAATCAATCAAACTCCGAGGGGCCGTCTAGACTCGGCGCTTTCGCCGAGGGCGGCAGCCGTTGTGGGGCAGGGGCGTCACGTCTTCGATCGACTGCACCCGCAGGCCGCCCGATTGCAGCCCCGCCACCGCGGACTCGCGTCCGCTGCCGGGGCCCTTGACCTTCACCTCGACCTCGGCGACGCCGTGCCGCCGGGCCGATTGGGCCGCGCTTTCGCCGGCCCGCTGAGCCGCGAACGGCGTGCTCTTGCGCGTGCCCTTGAAGCCGACCGTGCCGGCCGATGCCCAACAGAGCGTCTCGCCGTTGAAGTCGGTGATCGTCACCATGGTGTTGTTAAACGTCGACTTCACGTGGGCGACCGCTCGCGTCACGTGGCGTCGAACTTTTTTCTTGGCTGCCTTTGCCACGAATTACAATCCTCCAGTGTGGCACAGGCTCATCGCCTGTGCCGAAAAGATGCTAGTGGCACCGGCGAGCAGCCTGTGCCACACTTGGGACACTTAGCTGCGCAGTTCCTTCACGCCCTTCTTGCCGGCGACCGTCTTCTTGGGACCCTTGCGGGTGCGGGCGTTGGTGCGCGTGCGCTGACCGCGAACGGGCAGGCCCTTGCGATGGCGCATGCCGCGATAGCACTGAATGTCCTTCAATCGCGCGATGTTCTGTTGAACCTGCCGGCGGAGCTGACCTTCGACCACATAGTTGCGATCGATGATGCTCGCAATGTGGCTGATCTGATCTTCCGTGAGGTTCTTGGCGCGAACGTTTTCGTCGATGCCGGCTTCCTTGAGGATCGCCGCGCTGAGCGTCGGACCGATTCCATAGAGGTACGCCAGCGAAATGACGATCCGCTTGTCCGCCGGGATATCGACACCTGAAATACGTGGCATTCGTCTTGACTCCGTCTCTGACTGGCTAATCCAATCAACCCTGCCGCTGCTTGTGCCGCGGATCCGACGAGCAGATCACGCGCACGACGCCGCGGCGCTTGACAATTTTGCAATTCTCACAGATTCGACGAACGCTGGATCGAACCTTCATGACACAACTCCCTATCTGCTCCGCGACGTGCTTCGCCGCCGAGTGTTCTGTTTCTTGCACCGTCCGCCGAGACGGCGGACGCTACCGACCGTCCGTCAACAAATCGATTCCCGTCGGCGTCATCGCCACGGTGTGCTCAAAATGGGCCGACAGCGCCCCATCTTTCGTGACCTGGGGCCAGCCGGTCGAATCCCCCAGTTTAACATGTCTTGACCCGGCGTTCACCATGGGTTCCACGGCGATCACCAGGCCCGGTTCCAGCATGAAATCCTGCTTCCGCTGCTGCCGGTCCGTGTAGTTCGGAACCTTCGGCTCCTCGTGCATATCCTGGCCGATCCCGTGCCCCACGAATTCGCGAACGACGGAATACCCATTTTTTTCCACAAAACGCTGCATATTCGCCGCGATCTCGCTCCAGAGCCGTCCGGGCCGCATCTCGGACACGGCGAGGTCGAGGGTGGCTTTGGTCACATCCAGCAGCCGCTGAGCGCCCGCCGACACCCGTCCCACTCCGAAAGTTCTCGCCGAATCGCCGCAATATCCTTTCAGCCGCACGCCGCAGTCGATGCTGATGATGTCGCCTTCCTTCAGCATGCGGTCGTTGGGAATGCCGTGGACCACCTCGCTATTCACGCTCGCGCAGATCGCCGAAGGAAACGGAAACCGCGTCTGAGCCGTGCAAACTCCCTTGAACAGCGCCGTGCCGCCGACGGCCGTAATGATGCGATCCGCCTCGTCGCCGAGTTCTCGAACGCGAATTCCCGGCCGGACCATTTCGGCCATGCGTTCGAGCACCTGATACACGATGCGCCCCGCGGCACGCATCAGCTCGATCTCGCGGGGACTTTTCAATACCGCCGTGGCGGGTTTGGCCATCGCGTCGCGCCGGGCATCCTGTCGCATCGAATCTCTCATAAGCCAGGACATGCCTTCCGGATCGCCTCAAATACCTCGTCCACGCTGCCGCGGCCGGATACGGGCCGCAAAATGCCCTCGTCGCGATAGTAAGCCACGAGCGGCTTGGTCAATTCATGGTAGTGTCGCAGCCGCTCGGCAACCACGGCCGGCTCATCGTCGTTTCGACGCGACAATGGTTGCCCGCAGGCATCGCACACGCCCGCCGCCTTTGGCGGAGAAAACTCCTCGTGAAACACGCGAGCGCAATTCGGGCATGACCACCGTCCCGTCAATCGCTTCGAAACCGTTGCATCGTCGATCTCGATGCACACGACCGCGTCCAGCTTTCGATTTTCCTTCGCGAGCCGGACATCCAATCCCTGCGCCTGGGCGACGGTTCGCGGAAATCCATCGAGCAGGAATCCGTTTTTCGCTTCCTCCCTGCCGATGTGCTGCACCATCATCGACAGGATCAAGTCGTCGGGCACCAAAGCGCCGCTGTCCATGTACTCCTGGGCTTTTCGTCCCAACTCCGTTTCAGCTCGCCGCTCTGCCCGCAAAATGTCGCCACTGGAGAGGTGCAACAGCCCGGCGGTCTTGGAGAGACGGACGGCCTGTGTTCCCTTCCCGGCGCCAGGCGGACCGAGGAGGACGACGTTCACGTATAGGCTCCCTTAATCGGACCACCGCCCGAGCCTTCGAGGAAGCCGCCGTAGTTTCGCATGATCAGATTCGCTTCGATGCGCTGAACCAAGTCGAGTCCGACGCTTACGACGATGAGCAGACCCGTGCCGCCGAGAAACGAGGAAACAGTGAACGGTATTTCCATCGCCGAAGCCAGGAGCTGGGGAATAATTGCGATCAACGCCAGAAAGCCGGCGCCGACGTAGGTGATTCGCGTCATCACGGTTTCGAGGTAATCCGCCGTGCGCTTGCCCGGTCGCAATCCGGGAATGAAGCTCCCGTTGTCCCGTAGTGAATTCGCCATTTCCTTCGGCTGGAACTGCACGGTCGTCCAGAAATACGCGAAGAAGTAAATCAGAGCGATGTAGCTCAGTGCGTACAGAAAACTGGAGCCGTGAAATTCTTCGGCGACCATCGCCAGCACCGCGCTGGTCGGGAACATCTCTGAAAGCCAACTGAACATCAACCCCGGAAAAATGAGCAGGCTGCTCGCGAAGATGATCGGCATGACGCCGCCATGATTCACCCGCAACGGCAGATAGTTCCGCTGGCCGCCGTACATTCGTCGGCCGCGCATCTGCTTGGCCTGCTGGATCGGAATGCGGCGCTGCCCTTGCGTGATCAGGATCGAACCAGCCACCACGCCGACGAACGCCATCGCCAGAAACAGAATCTTCGCGGGTCCCATCGCCGCTTCTGAACCGACTTCGATCGAGGCGTTCTCGATGACCCAGTAAACCGCCGTCGGCATGCGGGCGAGGATGCCCGCCATGATGATGAGGCTGACGCCGTTGCCGATGCCGTATTCGTCGATCTGCTCGCCGAGCCACATGAGAAAGACGGTGCCGGCGGTCATGCCGGTGATGCCGATCAGAATGAATGACAGCGACGCGACCATGTTGCCGGCCATGTCATTAAATTCATCATGCACCAGACCGGACTGCTTGATGTAGTTCAGCCAGAAGCCGGCCTGCACGATGCAGATGATGACGGTCGCATAGCGCGTATATTCCTGTATCTTCTTCCGGCCGATTTCGCCTTCCTGCCGCAGCTTTTCGAGCGACGGAATGACCGTTCCCAAAAGCTGAAAGATGATCGAGGCCGAGATGTACGGCATGATGCCCAGGCCGAAGATCGTGCTCTGCTGCAAATTGCCGCCGGTGAACATCGAGAAATATTCGGTGAGCTGCTCGACGCCGCTGGCGCCTTCGGTGCCGCTGCCGTCGGTTTTCATCGCGTCGAAGTGCGACGCCAGCTCGGTCTGGTCGATGCCGGGAAGCGGCACGTAGAAGCCGATGCGATAGACCGCCAGGAGGCCGAGCGTAAACAGAATCTTGTTCCGCAGCTCGGGGACTTTGAAGATGTTCAGGAATGCTGCGAGCATAATTTCCTATTCCACAACCGTGGCTGCGATGTTCGATCCGTCCACCAAGCCGGGCGTTGGTACATAAACGACCGCGCGATATCCCCATGTGAATATCAGCAGGAGCAACATCGCAATATATCCAGTCCACCGAGCGAAAGGTCTTCGAAGCACTGAAATCATCGCTGAGTCTCTCTCGGTTACGACCTATCCTTAGAACAGCGAAAGGCACGACGTCTCTCCGCCGCGCCCATCGCTCGCATGAGCGCCAATTTCGGGCTATTCGTCCGCTTCGGCTGGTTTTTCCTTCGGCGCCTTTGGCGCACGCGGCGCGGCCTCGGGTGACTTTGCCTCCGCGGCAGCGCCTTCGGGGGCTTCGCCTTCGGCCGGCTTCTTGCCTTTCGACTTGCCTTTGCCTTTGGCTTCCGCTTCCTTGGCCCGGTCTTCGGCCGTTTTGTGACGCTTCACGAACTTCTTCTTCGGTTTGGGTCCGAGCCAGTTCACCGCACCGCCGGCCGCCTCAATCTTTTTCGCGGCCGATCCGCTGAAGCGGTAGGCGTCGACCGTCAGTTTCTTTCCAAGCTCGCCATCGCCCAGGACCTTGACGGGCTTGCCGGCGTCGCGAATCAGGCCCGCCTTTTCGAGCGACGCGCCCGTGACATGTCCGCCATTGTCAAAGGACTTGTCGAGCATCGCGATATTGACGACCTGGTATTCGGTGCGAAAAATGAAGTTACTGAACCCGAACTTCGGGATGCGCCGGAAGAACGGGAACATGCCGCCTTCGTACAGCTCAAACTTCGAGCCGCCCGCCCGGGCCCCCGCGCCCTTGTGCCCGCGGCCGGAAGTTTTTCCGCTGCCGCTGCCCTCGCCTCGGCCGACGCGCCACCGCCGTGGATGAGCGCCCGCTTTCGTTGTAATGTCGGTAATGTTCATCGCCGCAAAAGCCTTCCGTTACGATGCCGCAATCGATACGCCGCGCAGTTTTTCGACCGCCGCGCGATCGCGAAGCGTCTGCAGCGCGCCCAACGTCGCCTTGACCAGGTTCTTCGGGCTGGTCGAACCGTATACTTTCGTCAGACAATCGCCGATGCCCGCCAGTTCCAGCACGGCGCGAACGCTCGAACCGGCGATGACGCCCGTGCCCGTCGGGGCGGGAATGAGCAGCACCTGGCTTGCGCCGAAATGCCCGGTGACCCGGTGCGGAATCGTGGTGCCCTGCCGCCGCACCGAATGCATCTGCCGCGTCGCCTGCTTGCGCCCCTTGTCCACCGCGTTCGGAACCTCGTTCGCCTTGCCGTAGCCGACGCCGACGTTGCCGTTGCGATCACCCACGACCACGAGCGCGGCGAAGCTGAATCGCCGGCCGCCCTTGACGACTTTCGAACAGCGATAGACCTTGACGACGTTGTCGTCAAAACCCGGCCCCTCGTCCGATTCGCGTCCCCGTCTTGAACCAGTTCTTGACATCGATCACTCGTTCCCGCTGCGACGGCACAACGCCGCCGCGCTTGTTGCTAAAACTCCAGACCTGACTTGCGCGCCGCATCGGCCAATGCCTTGATGCGGCCGTGGTACCGTAACCCGTTTCGATCGAATGCGACCGCGCGAATGCCCTGCATCCGCGCCCGCTCCGCCAATTTCTGGCCAACGCGCGTGGCCGCGGCGCAATTGCCGCCGTATTTCAAGCCCTCGGCAACGTCGGTCTGTGACGTGCTTGCAGCACAGAGCGTCCGGCCGGCGAGATCATCGATGATCTGTGCGCTGATGTTCTTGTGGCTTCGCGAAACGGTGAGCCGAGGCCGCTCGGGCGTGCCCAGCAGCTTGCCGCGGACGCGCTTCTTGCGGCGGCTCAATCCGATCGCTTTTCGATTTTTGTCGTTCATCTCAACACCTGCATTTTGCCGTGCGATTATCCGCCGCCGGCGCCCGCGAAGGCCTTGCCCGCCTTGCGCAGAATTTGTTCACCTGCATAGCGCACGCCCTTGCCCTTGTAAGGCTCGGGCTTGCGACTGTCTTTCACCGCGCGGGCGAAGCTGCCCACGACGTGCTTGTCGATGCCTTCGATGGTCAGTTTCGCCGGCGTCTCGTCGCCCTTTGCCGCAGCCACTTCCACCGTGACTTTGATGCCCTGCGGAATCGGTAGCTTGATCGGATGGGAGTAACCGACCTTCAGATCGAGACTTTGTCCCGCCAGGACACAGCTGTAGCCGGTGCCATAGATTTCCATCTTCTGCACGTAGCCTTCGGTCACGCCGACAACCATGTTGTTGATCAGCGCGCGCGTCGTGCCGTGCAGGGCGCGATTGAGCGACGAGTCCGAATCGCGAGTCACGTTGATGGCGTTCGCCGCGGCATCATGCGCCACTTTCACCCCGTGCGCGTGGGCGAACGAGAGCGAGCCTTTCGGTCCCGTGACGCTGATTTTGTTCCCCTGAACCGAAGCCTTCACGCTGGAAGGCAACGATACGGGTTTTTTTCCGATACGAGACATTTTCAACCTCTGGGTT
>DATMEE010000002.1:0-6386 GCA_035557035.1 Phycisphaerae bacterium | reverse complement strand
ACCGCGGCGCTGGCGAGAGAGGCCGGCGCCTTCGTCGTACACGAAAAGCGGCAGGGCAAAGGATTCGTGGTGGCGGCCATGTTTGAGAAGATCGACGCCGATTTTTATGTCATGGCCGACGGCGACGACACGTATCCGGCGGATCGGGCCCGCGAAATCCTCAAGCCGGTGATTGACGGTCGGGCGGACATGACGGTGGGGCGGCGCGAGGCGGTGGATGCGGACAAGGCCTACCGGCGTTTTCACGTTTTCGGCAACTGGCTCGTGCGGGCGCTGATCAATTTCATCTTCGGCAGCCGGCTAAACGACATCATGAGCGGCTATCGGGCGTTCACGCGCGAGGTGGCGAAGAGCATTCCGATCATGGCTTATGGCTTCGACATCGAAACCGAGATGACGGTGCAGTGTCTCTATCGCAAGTGGGTCATTCAGGAAGTGCCGGTCACGTATCGCGAGCGGCCGGAGGGCAGTGAATCGAAGCTGAGCACGTTTCGCGACGGGTTTCGGGTGCTGTTTCGCATCCTCGCGCTGTTTCGCTCGTACAAGCCGCTGACGTTTTTCGGCTCGCTGGGGATCGCGTTTTTCGTGCTGAGCATTTTGAGCGGGCTATGGGCGTGGTTCGGCGACTGGGGCCGCGAGTCCGGGGCGCGGGTGTCGGTCATCGTGGGGGCGGCGGCGCTGATGGCAATGAGTTTGATCGCGGCAAGTATCGGGGTTGTGGTGCAGCTGGTGAACTTTCGATTTCTGGAGCTGGATTCGGTGCTGCGAAGGCGACTTGTTGTTGGGCGATCGGATGAAATAATTGAATCGAAGCCGAGATAACCGCAATTCGGAAGTTATCGCAATTTAGTCGTCGCGAGAGCAATCACCGCAAACAGCGCCGAGAGTATCCAGAATCGCGCGACCACCTGGGTCTCCTTCCATCCCTTCAGATGAAAATGGTGGTGTATCGGCGCGATGAGAAACAGCCGCTTGCCTTTGGTCATTTTGAAGTAGCCCACCTGAAGCATCACGGACATCGCCTCCATCACGAAGACGCCGCCCACGATGAAGAGCAGCAGTTCCTGGCGGATCACAATCGCGACGAATCCCAACAGGCCGCCCAGCGGCAGCGAACCAGTGTCTCCCATGAACACTTGGGCCGGCGCGGCGTTGTACCAGAGGAAACCGAGGCATGCGCCGGTCAAAGCACCGCACAGGACCGCCAGCTCGCCCGCCTGCGGGACGTGCGCGAATTGGAGATAGCGGGCCACGCGCTCGTCGCCGACGGCGTACGACATGACCATGAACACCACGCAGGACATCACGACGCAACCCGACGCCAAGCCGTCCATGCCGTCGGTGAGGTTGACCGCATTGGACGTGCCGGTGACGACCAGGATGGTCATGAGCATGAAGAGATAAAACGAGAGGAGATAAGGCGAGTCGGGGTCTCCCTTAAAGAATGGGACCGTCAAAATCCGATAGGTTTCAATTCCCTCGCCGCCGTAGTTCTGCTGCCCTCGGGTGTAGATGAAATATCCCAGGATCACGCCCAGGCCGATCTGAAAGAGCAGTTTCTGATACGACTTCAGGCCGTCCCGACTGCCTTCCTTTCCCTTTGTGGTGAGCTTGATCGAATCGTCCCAGTATCCGAGAAACGCCAGCCAGACCAGGCAAAGCCCTGCCATGTGAATGTAGAACACGGTCAAGTCGGCCAAGAGCAGCACGGCGGTGATGACGGCGAAGAGAATCAGCAGGCCGCCCATGGTCGGCACGTTCGCCTTGTGGGAGGTCAGCTCGTTTAACTGCTTATGGTCGAAATCGGGGATGTCGCCGCATTTCTTTTTGATGAGCATGCGAACGACGGTGGGCCCCAATGCCCAAACGACGAGAAAAGAGAGCAAGACTGCGACAGCCCCGCGAAACAGCGGATTCTGATAGCCGTAATTCCCTTCAATCAGGAAGTTAAGAAGATGGTAAAGCAAATAGGACCATCCTGATCCAGCGGCGGCGGAACTTTGCGTTCCTGCGAAGACCGCCAGCTAAGGGGCGCGCTCTGATTGCTACGTCGCCACCGCTTGTCCGCATTTTTCAATAATCGGCACGAGCCGCTCCAACTGCGTACCCCGCGACGCCTTCAGGAGCACGTTGTCACCCGGCTCGAGCAGATCGGGCAGTTTATTGGCCAGCGCGTCAACGGTTGGAAAAGGATAAATGCGCTTTCCCATGCCCGCCGCGCTGGTTGCACCGTCCGCCATCACCCGAGCCATGGAACCGACCGCGATGATGACGTTGGCGGAAGATGATCCAGCGTCGCGTCCGACGCGCTGATGACACCGGGTCGACTGATTACCCAACTCGCGCATGTCTCCAAGAATCAAAACGCGCCGTCCCTGACGCGGCAGGTTGTCCATCGCGTCCATCGCCACTCTCATGCTGGCGGGATTCGCGTTGTATGCATCGTTGATGAGATAAAGGCTGCCGATCTGTCGTGCCTGCATCCGCATCTTCGGCCCCTTACACGTCGACAGGGCCAGCGCAATATCCGCGTTCTCCAACCGGAATCGATTTCCGATGGCGATGGCCGCCAGGGCGTTCACGACGTTGTGCGCACCCAGCAGCGAGATACGAAACTCGGACCGGCCATTTACGCGAAAACTCAGGCTGTCGGCCGTCTGCTTCAGGTCCGTCGCCCTCACGTCGGCTGTCTCGCTCAATCCATATACGATCATCGTTCGGGCGGTTTGTCCTTTGGATTGCGTCGGTGCGTACGTCACGGCCTGGTCACTGACCGCCACGAAGGCCCGTCCTTCCAGATAGGGCAGGAACGAAAACTCCTCGGCCGCCACGGCCGAAATATCGCCGAAGCCTTCGAGATGCTCTTCGCCGATGCTGGTGACAACCGCCATGTCGGGGAGGGCGATTCGGGCCAACTGGGCGATCTCGCCGGGGTGGTTTGTGCCCATCTCGACGACGACGTATTGGTCCGATGGTTCGACGGAAAGCAGCGTTAGCGGGACGCCGACGGCGTTGTTGAAGCTCGCGGCGGCGGCCTTTCCCGATTTCTTCGAGGAGAGCACCGCGTGGATCATGTCTTTCGTGGTGGTCTTGCCGTTGCTGCCCAGAACGGCGATCACTTCGGCCGGAATCTGGCGGCGATACCAGCCCGCCAGCCGGCCCAGCGCGAGTATCGTGTCATCGACTTCGACAAGCCGGCCCGCCGCGCGAAGCTTCTCGTCGAAACGGCGAGCATCCTTGACGACGGCGGCCGTCGCGCCACCTTCCAGCGCCTGCGCGACGAAATCATGCCCGTCGAAGTTCTCGCCCTTGATCGCGAAGAAAAGCGACTCGTCCTGCAATGAGCGCGTATCCGTGCAGACGTTTTTCACCCGTGGCGAAGTGACTTCGCCGTAGACTCGACCGCTCATGGCGGCAGCCATTTCCTGCAACATCAGCGGCTTCATTGTCTTCGATCACCCTTCGGAGTCACGTCGCCAAACGGCAAGCCAATATTGGAGGTTTTGGCGAGCAAGCGAGCATCCTGTTCCTTTGACTTCTAATCGCGTTTTCGATTTTGCACGGCGTTATCCGCCACCTCAACGTCGTCGAAGTGGAATTTCTCCGTTCCCACGATCTGATAATTCTCGTGGCCCTTGCCCGCGATCAACAACGTATCGCCGGGCTTGAGCCGCGAGATGGCGATGTCGATGGCGGTCTCCCGGTCCGGCTCGGTATACCCTCGGATGCGCGCCTCGGGAGTCAGGCCGCTCTCGATGTCCGCGATGATCGCCATCGGATCTTCCGTTCGCGGATTGTCGCTGGTGATGATGAAGGAGTCTGCGCCTTTTGCGACGGCCTGCACCATCTTCGGCCGCTTGGCGCGATCCCGATCGCCGCCGCAGCCGAAGACGCACCAGAGCTTGCCCTCGGTAAGCGGTCGGAGGGCGGACAGCACATTTCGCAGGGCGTCGTCGGTGTGGGCGTAGTCGACGAACACGTCGAAACCCAGTTCGCCCGTTTCGATGCGCTGCAGCCGGCCGGGCACCCGTTCGAGCTTATTCAAGCCGTTGGCAATGGTTTCGAGACTTAGACCCAGCGAAAGCCCCGCACCCGCGGCGGCCAGCGCGTTATAGACGTTGGGCATCCCCGCGAGATTGAGCTGAACCGTGACCGTCTCGGCACGGAACACCAGTTTGAAGGCACAGCCGCTCCGCGATGGGGCGACGTCATCGGCTTTCAAATCCGCCTCCGGCGAGAGTCCATAACGAATGACGCGCGCGTTGCAGGTCGAAAGCATCGCATCCCCCGCGGGATCGTCCACGTTCACCACGGCGGTTGCATCGGGCGCGAGATCGGTGAACAGGCGGCGCTTGGCCCCGGCGTAGGCGTCCATCGTTTCGTGATAGTCGAGGTGATCCTGGGTGAGATTGGTGAAAACGGCAGTCGAGAAAACGATGCCCGCGGTTCGATGCTGGTCGAGGCTGTGCGACGACACCTCCAAGACTGCATGGCGCGCGCCGGCCTTGTGGGCCTCCATCAGGTGTTTCACCAGCTCGATGGGGTCGGGTGTGGTCAGGGGCGATTCCGTCTTGCGAGAGACCAGATCGTATTCGATCGTGCCGAACAGGGCGGTCGGACGATCGGCGCTCCGCAGCATTTCGCGCACCATGTAGGCGACGGTGGTTTTCCCGTTCGTGCCAGTCACGCCGACCGAGGTCATTTCGCGGCGCTGCTGAATTTGATCCAGACCGTGAAAGCGAGCGGCCAGCCGAGATGTCGCGTCGCGCGCGTTGGGAACTTTCACCGAGCACACGCCGGATGGAACTTCGATGTCGCGATCCGATACGATCGCCACGACGCCGCGCCCGATGGCCTCGTGCAGGAATTGGAGGCCATCGCCTTTGGCGCCGGCGATCGCGATGAACATTGAACCGGGATGAACTTTTCGAGAGTCGGTGCAGATGTCGTGAATTTGGACCGACGACAGGCCGCCGCTGGATTCCAGGACGTCAATCCCCTCGCAGAGCAATTTGTCGAGCGAACAGGTTTGCGGCTCCTTGTTCGCGCTCGGAGTAAGAATCGGCGTGCTGATCATTGCAGAGCATTCTACCGGCGTCGAAGAATAATTGTTCGCGACTGATTCACGAACCAGAACGGCGTTGTGATTTCTTTCCCCCTCACTTCGGTGCGCCAGAAAAGTATGCGACGCACCGTCTCAGGCGGATCCGCCCGCCACATCCAAAATGCTGTCAATCATACGGCACAGCGTCCAACGGCAACGGCGGAAGCGCATTGGGGTCATTGGAACTCGCGATCGGCTCCTGCGCCGGCGGCTCGGGCGGAACGCCGAGGTACGCCAGCGCGTGCGACAGGATTCGCGCTGCCGCCGGGGCTGCCACGACCGCGCCGTAATATCCGATGCTCTTCTGCGGCTTTCGCACCGCAACGAGGACCACCAACTGCGGATTTTTCGCCGGTGCGCCGCCGACGAACGAGCTGACGTAGGCATTGGGCACATATCCGCCGCCGCCCTTCTTGGCAATCTGGGCCGTGCCGGTCTTTCCGAAGACGGTGTAGTTCGGCAGCTTCGCGTGCTGGCTCGCGGCCTGGCGGACAACTTCCACCAGAATCTTGTCCTTCATCGTCTCGATGATTTCGGGGGAAATGACCGGCTCCTCCGGCAGCGGGGGGGTGAAGTCGCTGACGACCTCTCCGCCGGCATCCATGACCGCGCGAAGCACGTAGGGCTTGACGATTTTGCCGCCGTTGGCGAATGCACAATAGCCGCGGGCCAGTTGCAGCGGGGTTACGCAGAGTTCCTGGCCCATTGGAATGCTGGTCGTCGAGAACGAGTTCCACCGGGCCAGCGGCCTCAGAATGCCGGCGTCCTCGCCGATCAGATCGACGCCGGTCTTTTCGCCGAAGCCAAAGGTCCGGCAATATTCGAAGAGCTTTTCGTTGCCAAGCCGCTTGCCGATCTTGCCCATGCCGATATTGCTGGACTTGATCAGCACTTCCTCGAACGAGAGAAAATCGTACGGATGGTGGTCGCGCAAAGTGCGGGCTCCATCGGTCCAGGAGCCGCGCTCACAATCGAAAACCTCTCCCCGCCGCACGGCCTTTTCGGCGAGCGCGCCCGACGCGATGAAGGGCTTGAACGTGCTTCCGGGTTCGTAGGGATCGGTGACCGACTTATTGCGGTAGTAGGCCGCGCCGTAGTCGCGATAGTGGTTCGGATCGAACCCTGGAGCATTCGCCATGGCGAGAATAGCGCCGGTCTGCGGGTGCATCACAATGGCGACCGCGCTTTCGGCCTTGTACTTACTGACCGTCTCGATCAACTCACGTTCGACGTTGGCCTGTATCTCCGCATCGATGGTGAGTACGACGTGGAAGCCGTCGCG
>DATMEE010000001.1:0-2648 GCA_035557035.1 Phycisphaerae bacterium | reverse complement strand
CGGCTTCGAGCCGCGCGGCTTGATCACGGCGAATCTCGATCTGAATTACCGCGTTTATAACTCGAACGACAAAATCGCCGATTTGTCGGCAAAAATTCTCGAGAAGATTCGCCCTTTGCCCGGAGTGACCGATGCCGCGCTCAACTCGAGCCCGCCCCTGAGTGGCCGCTGGCAGACCGGCTATCTCCGGGAAGGCGCGCCTGAGCCGCCGCCCGACCAGCAACTTGGGGCCGACACCGAGATAGTAACCTCGACTTATTTTTCGACCCTGCGCGCTTCGCTCATGCGTGGCCGCGTCTTCAACGAGCGCGATACCTCCGCCTCTCCGCCCGTGACGGTGATAGACCAGCTTCTCGCGGACAAAATTTTCCCGGGCGAGGATCCGATTGGCAAGCGGCTCCGGATCGATCCGGACGACAAGGGCGAAAACCGGATGTGGGAAATCGTCGGCGTGGTCAGGCGCATGAAAGCGCGCGCCTTCGACGACATCGACACGCTCCCGGTCCTTTACTTCCCACAGCGGCAAGTGGAACGCAGCAATTACACTTTGCTGGTTCGGACGAATATTCCGGCCGGATCGCTCGAACGCTCGATCCGCGAAGCCGTTACCTCCGTCGATCCCGCGCAGCCGGTCTTCGATGTGCGCAGCCTGTTTTCGCGCGTCGAGGAAACCTGGGCCCATTCGCGGTTCATGACTTTTCTGCTGATGATCTTTGCTGGGCTTGCGCTCACGCTCTCGATGGTCGGACTCTATGGAGTGCTCGCGTTTAGCGCGTTGCGCCGCCTCCGTGAGATCGGCGTTCGCCTGGCCCTCGGCGCCTCGCGGTCGCACATTCACGGCCTGATTTTGGGTCAGGGTCTGCGGCTGCTGGCCGTCGGATTAATCATTGGTGTGGCGGCTGCGATCGGATTTTCGCGCGTCCTCGGCAGCATCCTGTTTGAAGTGCGGGCCGTCGATCCGGCGCTCTACGCGGTTGTCAGCATTTTCCTCGCGGTCGCCGCCATTCTCGCCTGTTGGATTCCCGCTCGCCGCGCCGCGCGAGTGGACCCGATCGTCACGTTGCGAGCTGAATGAAAACGCGATCTTCGATCATCTGGGGAGCGCACGCGCCCTCGCGTGCTGGCGATGGCGCCCTCGCCATCGCGAACTTCATCCGAACTGGCATTGAAGATTGTTTCGGCGAGGGCATCGAAACCCACACGCGAGGCGCGTGCGCTCCCCAAACATGAACACACTTCTCTACGATCTTCGCTACGGGCTGCGGATGCTGCTGAAGAATCCGGGCTTTACCTTCGCGGCGTTGATCACGCTCGCGCTCGGGATCGCCAGCTCGACCGCCATCTTCAGTGTCATCGATGGTGTCCTGCTTCATCCCCTTCCGTATCCGGATGCGGACAAAATCATGTCGCTGACGCCGACCACGCGCAGCACCGGCGCGCCCGGCGGCGCTTCCGCGCCCGCGAACTACATCGATTGGGCCGCGCAGAACGATGTTTTTTCCCAAATGGCCGCCGCGCGCGGCGAGCGATTCAACCTGGCCGATGGCGACCGCCCCGAGAGCATCCGCGGCACGATGACCACTTCCAGTTTGTTTCCGCTCTTCGGCGTCTCTCCCATTCTCGGCCGGGCGTTGCTCCCCTCCGACGAACAGGCCGGGCACAACCGCGTCGTTGTCCTCAGCTCAGAATTGTGGACGCGCCGTTTCGCTTCCGATCGTGCCATTATCGGCCGGGAAATTTCCCTGAACGACGAGCCCCACACGGTCGTGGGCGTGATGCCGCCAAATTTTGTGCCGGACGGTTATGGCGAGCTTTGGGTCCCTTCCGCTTTCGGTGTTCCCACAAACTCACTCCGGCCAAATGTCGATCCACGGCCCGTTCGCGGCAGCAACTACCTCGATGTCTTTGGCCGGTTAAAACCGGGAGTCACGCTCGAGAAAGCGCGCAGCCAGATGGATACGATCGGCCGCCGGCTCGAGGACCAATATCCGAACGATAATCGCGACAACGGCATCCGCGTGACGCCGTTGCACGAAGAAGTCGTCGGCGGAATTCGGCCGGTCCTACTCCTCCTTTTTGCTGCCGTCGGTTTTCTCCTCTTCATCGGGTGCGCCAATGTCGCTAATCTTTTGCTCGCCCGCGCCGCGACGCGCAGCCGCGAAATTTCGATCCGCGCGGCGATGGGCGCGAGCCGTTACCGATTGATCCGGCAACTGCTCACTGAAAGCATTCTGCTGGCGCTGATCGGCGGAGCGCTGGGCGCCGTGCTGGCGGCCTGGGCGATTCCGTTGCTGATGGCGATGGCTCCGCCCGGTTTGCAGAACTTCAAGGAAATCGGGCTCAACGGTCAGGTCCTCGGCTTCAGTCTCGGCGTCTCTGTCGTCACGGGCCTGATTTTCGGACTCGTCCCAGCCATTTCCTCTTCGTGCGCGAGCCCGGCTGAATCGTTGAAACAAGGCGAGCGTGGCAGCAGCGGCGGCGGCAGCCGGCGGCGCGGACTCCTCATCGCGACGGAAGTTGGTTTGTCCCTCATCCTGCTGATCGGCGCGGGCCTCATGATCAAGAGCTTTGCAAACCTGACCAAGGTCGATCCCGGATTTAATTCCAATCGCCTCCTCGTCTTTAGTATTGGCGCGTCGGCTACGGCG